>JBJTFY010000296.1:0-4294 GCA_046093625.1 Actinomycetota bacterium | reverse complement strand
CCGCCAAACCCTTGTCCGCCAACGTCCGCGAAATCGCCGCCGTCAACGTCGTCTTACCGTGGTCGATATGACCCATCGTCCCGATATTCACATGCGGCTTCGTGCGCTCAAACTTCGCCTTCGACATGGCTTTCTTTCCTTCTCGTGTGACTTGCTGGTTGTGTGGACTTGCTGTAGCGGCGATCGGGATCGAACCGATGACCTTCCGATTATGAGCCGGATGCTCTGACCAACTGAGCTACGCCGCCTGGCGCGCAGCCGGCTGGCTGCCCGGTTGTACGACACCCGTTGCGCGAGTGCTGAGCCCTCTGTCGGAATCGAACCGACGACCTTTTCCTTACCATGGAAATGCTCTGCCGACTGAGCTAAGAGGGCGCAGGCGCGTGGCAGAGCCACGAACCGGCTGGGGAGTGTATTGCCGCTGACCAGCGAAACCACCCCGGTCGAGGGGTGCTGCCGTTAGTTTGAGGCCGTGCGCGACACCCCAGCTGACGGCATCGTGAACATCCGTACGGCGACGATCTCCGATGCCGCGGCCATCGCGGCGATCTACAACCACGAGGTCGAGAACACCACGGCGACCATGGATCTGGTGCCCCGGACCCTGGCCGACCAGGAACAGTGGTTGGCCGAGCGCAGCGGGGCCTTCGCCGCCATCGTGGCCGAGCTCGACGGCACGGTGGTGGGTTTCGCCTCCCTGAGCCCGTACAAGGAGCGGGCCGCATACCGTCCCACGGTCGAGGATTCGGTCTACGTCCGACGTGACCTCGGGGGTCGCGGAATCGGAAAAGCCCTGCTCACGGCCCTGATCGAGCTGGCCGGAACCTCGGGATTCCACTCCGTGATGGCCCGCATCGAGGCCTCCGGGGTCGCCAGCCGGGCCCTGCACGCGTCGTGCGGGTTCCGGGAGGTCGGCACCGAACTCGAGGTGGGGCGCAAGTTCAACCGCTGGATCGACATGGTCCTGATGCAAAAACTGCTCTGAACCAAACGATCCCGGTCGGAAAAGTGCCCAAAACCGGCACTTTGCCGACCCCGATCCGGGTCAGCGGACCGTGTTCACCAACGACCGCAGGCTCGCCACCGCCGGCACGGCCCCCGATCGCCGCACGATCGAGGTCGGATCGCTGGCCAGGAGACCGACCACGGTCTCGGCCACCAGTCGGCCACCCACCGGGCCCAACCGACCCGCGGGTTGGGTGGCCGCCTCAGCCAACACGTAGACCCACAGCGGCGTCGAGCCGGCGTAGCCGGTCGAGATCGCGGTCAGGGACTGTTGGTCGGCCGGGTCACCGGTGGACGCCCCGATCCGAATCTGGTCGTCGGGCAACACGGCGACCCCGAGGGCCCGGGCCACGTCTTGGCCCGAGGGAAGACCCAGTTGCTGACCGCGCAGGAGATTCCGCAACGCCAAGTTGGCCGGACCGACGCCGGTCGTCGGCAACGGAAGCAAGCTGAGCGAGTGGGTCAGCGAGGCGTCGATCTTGTACGACGCCTGCGCGGTGCCGCCGCGCCCGGGCACGAACAGGTTCCAATCGATCGCCATCGTCGAGGGCGAGGGGGAGAACCCGGTGAGGTCGCTGCCGGGCACGAACGTTCCGGCGAACACCGGCAGCGGATCGGTCGCCGAGTTGACGCGGTAGAACGCCCGCACCTGGGAGTGTCCGAAGCGATAGGCCGCGGCGGAGAACTCCACGGGCATCTCGGCGCACGGGGTGTAGGTGTGCAACGAGGTCGACCATCGTGTCCCGCGACGCCGCACCACCGCGTCGACGTTGCGCTGGCCGACGACGCGGGGCAGATAGTCGGTGAGGACGATCCATTGGTACGCCGTCACCACCTCACGACGCGCGCGGTCGAACACGGCCGCAGCGGAGAGACGCGGATTGCCGCGGGTGATGCGATCGACGACTTTGTTGTGGAAGCGGATGAAGAGCGAGTGGATACCGGCGACGATGCGGTTCTCGTCGTTGCGCGGGTCACCGATGAGCGCGACCCCACTGGCGTTGCGGGGAAGGTCGCGGGCTCCGGGATCGTTGCCGCCCGTGAGCGGCTCGCCGATCAGGAGATGGACGCCGTCGGTGGCATACAACTGGGGCGAACCCGTGGGCCCGGCTCCGTAGAGCGAGTCGAGGTCGAGTTGTGGCGTGCGACCGTTGACCAACGTCATGGGATCGGTGGGGGTGGTCAGGTCGTCGGGACGATCATCCAGGGTCAGATCGTGATCCAGGAACTGACCGAAATAGGTGTAACCGGCCGGGATCGCCCGGTTGTCCTCGGGGTCGACCACACCGGGAGCGGTCGGCTCGTCCGCCGGGGCGATCATGGCCAACGACAGCGCCTGGAGATCGGCGGTGGCCCACGAAGCGGCCGGGAGGTCGGGGAACAACTCGCCGTAGCCCGAACCCGGCGTCGGGCACGTGGCGGCCGAGGCGGCGGCGGGAAGGGCGATCAGGCTCGAGAGTCCGGTCGACACGGCGATGCTGGTGATGAGGAGTCGTTTCATGGGAACGACTCTGCGACACCCGGGTGAGAACCGCGGATCGCTTGGTTGTGAGGACCGTCAAGATCACCGCAAGGCGACCTCGGCCGAGATGTGCGATGAGCCGCCCCGAAGGGCGGCTCATCGAGTCACGTGGGCCGGGCAGGATTCGAACCTACGTAGGCAGTGCCGGCAGATTTACAGTCTGCTCCCTTTGGCCGCTCGGGCACCGACCCCTTATGCAGATCGTGAGCGTATCGGCGCGGGTCGGGCCGCCACCACCTCGCTTGCGCCGCCGAGCCGCTGATTACGCTGTGCCCATGGCCAGTTTCGATGTCGTGTCCGAAGTCGACCACCAGGAGGTCCGCAACGCGGTGGACCAAGCCCAGCGCGAGATCGCCACCCGCTTCGACTTCAAGAACACCGATTCCTCGATCGAACAGAAGGATCTGGTGTTGACCCTGCGCTCGATCACCGAGGATCGCCTCAACGCGCTGCGCGTGGTGCTCGAGGAGCGACTCGTGAAACGGGGCGTCTCGTTGCGGGGTCTCGACTACGGCAAGGTCGAGGAGGCCACCCAGAACTCGGTTCGCCAGGTCGTGACCATCAAGGTGGGCATCTCGAGCGACAAGGCCCGCGAGATCAACCGGTTGATCAAGGAAAAGGGTCCCAAGGGTGTCAGCAGCCAGACCCAGGGTGACTCCATCCGTGTGAACGGCAAGAAGCGCGACGACCTGCAGGCCGTGATCGCGTTGTTGAAGGGTGAGGATCTGGGCATCCCCCTGCAGTTCGAGAACTTCCGCGACTGAACGCGGGTTCGTCAGTCCTCGGACGGGGCCTCGGCGGCGCGCTTTTGCAACTCGTTCACCACGCTGGCATCGGCCAACGTGGTGGTGTCACCCAGATTGCGACCCTCGGCCACGTCACGCAGAAGTCGACGCATGATCTTGCCACTGCGGGTCTTGGGTAGCTCGGGCGTGAAGTAGATCGTCTTGGGCTTGGCGATGGCGCCGATCTCCTTGGCCACGTGATTGCGCAGGTCGCCCTCGTCGACACTCGACCCGCCGCGCAACGTCACGTACGCGATGAGCGCCTGACCGGTGGTGGCGTCGTTCGCGCCCACCACCGCGGCCTCGGCCACCGCCGGATGCGACACCAACGCGCTCTCCACCTCGGTGGTGCTGATGCGGTGTCCGCTGACGTTCATCACGTCGTCCACGCGACCGAGCAACCACAAGTAGCCGTCGGCGTCGAGCTTGGCGCCGTCACCGGCGAAGTAGCGATCGCCGTAGCGACTCCAGTACGTCTCCTCGTAACGCTCGGGATCTCCCCAGATTCCGCGCAACATTCCGGGCCACGGCCGCGTGAGCGTGAGGTATCCCCCACCGTGATCGATGCGTGCCCCGGATTCGTCCACCACCTCGGCGGTGACACCGGGCAACGGGAAGGTGGCCGAGCCGGGCTTCAAGGTGGTGGCCCCGGGCAACGGCGAGATCATGATTCCACCGGTCTCGGTCTGCCACCAGGTGTCGACCACCGGACACGTGCCGCGACCGATGGTGTCGCGGTACCACATCCAGGCCTCGGGGTTGATGGGCTCGCCCACCGAACCCAGCAACCGCAACGACGACATGTCGTGTTTGGCCGGTTCGTGATCGCCCCACTTCATGAAGGTACGAATGGCGGTGGGTGCGGTGTAGAAGATGGTGACGCCGTACTTGGCCACGATCGACCACAAGCGGTCGTTGCCCGGGGCCACCACCTTGAAGCCCGGCTCGGCCACCTTCCCGTTGCCCGGTGTCACCGCCGAGG
>JBJTFY010000295.1:0-2146 GCA_046093625.1 Actinomycetota bacterium | reverse complement strand
CGCGATGCCCAACTCCATCTGGGTGACCAACTCTTCCACCGAGGGGATGCTCTTGGGATCGGCGGCCACCTCGGTGCCCTGGGTCGACTGGATCGCCGACTCCTCGACGCCGGGCAGCGTGGGCTGCAGGCGCTCGTCGATGGAGAAGATGCCCAGTTCCTCGCGCTCCTCGTAGGTCATGTATTCGAGCGCGAGACGACGGAACAGGTAGTCCATGATGGACGCCGCGAAGCGGATATCCGGATCGTCGGTCATACCAGCCGGCTCGAAGCGCATGTTCACGAAGGCCTCGACGAAAGCCCGCATAGGCACGCCGTACTGCAGGCCGTAGCTGATGCTCTTGGCGAATGCGTCCATGATGCCCGAGAGGGTGGAACCCTGCTTCGACACGGTGAGGAACACCTCACCGGGACGGCCGTCCTCGTACTCGCCGATGGTGGCGAAGCCCTTGCAATCGGCCACCCGGAACTCGAACGTGCGACCACGACGGCTGCGGGGCAGCTTCTGACGCACCGGCTTGGTGACGACCTTCTCGACGATCTTCTCGACCACCGACGACACGGCGGCCACGGGAGCATCCGACTTGTCGTCGTCCTTCTTGGCGGTCGACAACGGCTGACCCACCTTGCAGTTGTCGCGGTAGATGGCCACGGCCTTCAAGCCGAGCTCCCACGACAACATGTGGAGGGCCTCGATGTCCTCGATGCTGGCCTCCTCGGGCATGTTCACCGTCTTGGAGATGGCGCCCGAGATGAACGGCTGCACCGCACCCATCATGCGCACGTGTCCCTCGTAGTGGATCGTGTTGTCACCCATGGAGCAGGCGAAGATCGCCACGTGCTCGGCCTTGAGGTGCGGGGCGCCCAGGATCGACTTCTCGCGGTCGATGTAGGCGATGATGTCGTCCACCTGCTGGGGGTTGTAGCCCACCTTGCGCAGGGCGCGCGGAATGGTCTCGTTGACGATGACCATGTTCCCGCCACCGACGAGCTTCTTCATCTTCACCAGACCGAGGTCGGGCTCGATGCCGGTGGTGTCGCAGTCCATCATGAGACCGCTCGTGCCGGTGGGCGCGAGCACCGTGGCCTGCGCGTTGCGCACGCCGTACTCCTCGCCGTCCCGCACGGCCGACTCCCACGATTCCTGACCGGCGCGCAGGAGCGCAGCGGGCACGACCGTCTCGTCGGCGATCTGGTAACTGGCGTCGCGGTGCATGCGCAACACGTTGAGCATGTGGCGCTCGTTCTCGGCGAAGCCGGCGAAGGGCCCCATGCGACTGGCGGTGCGGGCGCTGGTGGCGTAGGCGTGACCGGTCATCAAACTGGTCAGCGCCGCCGCCCAGGCACGACCCTCCATCGAGTCGTACGGAAGGCCGAGGGCCATCAGCAACGCTCCGAGGTTGGCGTAGCCGAGGCCGAGCTGGCGGAACTTGCGGCTGTTCTCGCCGATCTTCTCGGTCGGGTAGTCGGCGCGACCCACCAGGATCTCCTGCGCGGTGAACATGGTCTCGATCGTGTGCCGATACGCGTCGAGGTCGAAGTTGCCTTCCTCGTCCAGGTACTTGAGCAGGTTGATCGAGGCCAGGTTGCAGGCCGAGTTGTCGATGTGCATGTACTCGCTGCAGGGGTTCGAACCGTTGATGCGACCGGTCGCGTGAGCGGTGTGCCACTTGTTGATCGTGGTGTCGAACTGCAGACCCGGGTCGGCGCACTCCCACGAGGCGGTGGCGATCTGACGCCACAGGTCGCGGGCGCGCACGGTGCGCACCGGCTCGCCGGTGGTGACAGCGCGGTACGACCAATCGGCGTCGTCCTTGACGGCCTGCATGAAGTCGTCGGTCACGCGCACCGAGTTGTTGGCGTTCTGGTACTGGATGCTGAACGAGTCGGCTCCGTCGAGGTCCATGTCGAAGCCGTTGTCACGCAGCACGCGCGCCTTGCGCTCCTCCTTGGCCTTGCACCAGATGAACGCCTCGATGTCGGGGTGATCGACGTTGAGGATGACCCTCTTGGCGGCGCGGCGCGTCTTGCCGCCCGACTTGATGGTGCCGGCCGAGGCGTCGGCGCCGCGCATGAACGACACCGGACCCGAGGCGGTGCCACCGCCCTGCAGCATCTCGACGCTGGAACGGATCTTGGACAGGTTG
>JBJTFY010000294.1:0-5356 GCA_046093625.1 Actinomycetota bacterium | reverse complement strand
GGGGCGTCGGGCAACAGTGGAAGAAGAGTGGTGTAGTTGAACACGTCGGGACCCCACGAGGCGGCGAAAGCCTCAGGTGCCCACTGCTTCTGCATCCACTCGCTCATCTGCGCGTGGGTGACGCCCTCGTTCAACTCGCCGACGTTCACCACGATGCCCGGGTAGCCACGATCGAGCGCCAACTCGATGTTGGTGGTGGTCTCGGTGCGGGTCATCGACCATTGGTTGTCGTAGAGCTGGGTGTGGATGTGGGTGCGCTCGGCGAACATGCGCCCGGTGGCATGCAGATTCTTGACCGTGTCCACGCTCCATCGGTTCCAGTCGTCGTGGTGACCCTTGAGCACCCAGTAGATGGCCAGGTACGAACCGGTGTCGACGTCGGGGGTCATCGGCGAGTTCGCCGGGTAGCGCAGGGCCTTGAGGTCGCGCGTGGCCACGAAGCGATCTCCGGCGAACGAATACGCGCCCACCAGCACGCCACCGTAGAAGTGGTCGCGTTCGTACCAACGGTTGTACTCCACCTCGTGTCCCTTGTGGGGTTCGACCATGGTGAAGAGCAGGGTGCCCAGTTCGATCGGGTATTTCTTCATGATCCGCACCCTAGAGGGTGCGGTCGGGACGGCCGAAACCCCGCGTCACGCGAGCCGACGTGAGAGTCCGGCCTTCACCTCGGGCCACTCCCGGTCCACGATCGAGAACACCGCGGTGTCCCGCGACGCGCCTCGCTCGGCGACGACGTGACTGGGACGGTGGGAACGCAGCACCCCTTCGAAAGTCGCGCCGATGCGGGCGATCGCCGTGCGGCTGCGTTCGTTGCGGGCATCGGTGCAAATGGCCACCCTTCGCACGCCCCACGTCTCGAACGCGTGCGCGAGCAACATGGACTTGGCCTCGGTGTTCACGCCGGTTCGTTGTACCGACGACGCGAGCCAGGTTCCGCCGATCTCCACCTCGTCGGGGAAGGGTCGTCTGAACGGAGAGCGAATCTCCATGAATCGTGTGCACCCGACGGCGCGACCGATCCCGCCCTCGACGACACACTGCGCGAACGGCACCGCCTTCCCCTCGTCCCGCTCGCGCAACAGGGTGACGACGTACTCCTCCATCGCCTCCTCGGACGCCGGAACCAACGTGTAGAGGTACGTCGAGCGGTCCTCGTTGGCCGCCCGGACGAGATCGGGCACGTGACCGAGGGTCAGGGGGACGAGCGCGACGTGTCGGCCGACGAGCGTTGGCGTCGCGATCATTCTCCGATGACGATGCGCGGTTCCTCGGTGAGCACGAAGTTCAACGACGACGAATCGAGGAACTTCGCGGTGTCGGCCATCACCTCGGGGAAATCGGGTTCGGTCATGTGGGCGAAGAAGGCCTCGGTGGAATCGAAGTGCTGAATGGTCACGCCGTCGAACTCGGGTTCGGGTTGGCGACTCCCTTCGGCGGGCCACGCCGCGGGGTGTTGTTCGTAGCGACGCACGTACTTGGCCGCCGAGTTGGCCTTGATGAGCGGGCCGTGAACGTCGAACCAGTAGTCGAGGAATTCCTGGTGCGTGGTGCCCGGCTTGCGCTTCAACATCGAGATGAGTTTGATCATGAGCCCAGTCTCGCATCCGCCGAGGCGGCGGGCTACAGCCCGAGGAACGAACCACCGTCGCAGATGATGGTTTGTCCGGTCACGAACGCCGAATCGTCGCTCGCCAGGAACAACGCCACCGAACCGATGTCATCGGTGATGTCGCCCACCCGGCCGAGGGGGGTTCGGGCCTCGATCGCGCGCTGCAGGGCCGGATTGCGCTCGAACGCCGTGAGGAGCGCCGGACTGCCCGCCACCGGGCCGATGCAGTTGACGGTGACACCGTGCGGACCCCACTCGCGCGCGAGGCTCTTGGCGATCGCACGTTGCGCGGCCTTGGCCGGTGAATACAACGGGATGTTGGCGCTTCCCTCCACCCCCGACGGCGAGGTGATCAGGATCAGACGCCCACCACCCGTGCCGTGCGGACGGCGCGAACTCTCCACGAGGTGTGGCATGGCCGAGCGGGCACAGAACAGGCTGGCCCACACGCCAGTGCGCGACATGTTCGTCCAGTGCTTGTCGATGCGCGCCTCCTCGAGTCGGTGCGGGACACCGCCCATGAAGGCGTTGTGCACGACGATGTCGAGTCGACCGTGACGCGCCACCGTCGTACTCACGCACGACGCGACCGATTCGCCGTCGGCCACGTCGGTGACGACGCACTCCGCTCGCCCACCGTCCTCGCGAATGGACGCGGCCACGGGCTCTCCGGTCTCGGCCCGTCGAGCCGCCACGACCACCACGCAGCCCTCCGAGGCGAGACGACGGGCGATGCCCTCCCCCCCGCCTTGTCCGGCACCGGTCACGTTGGCCAGGCGTCCGTCGCGGCGACTCACAGCCACAGCCCTCCGTCGCACACGATGGTCTGACGGGTGACGTCACCGGCCGCCGACCCGCACAACCACGACACCAACTCCGACGGATCGACCGCACCGGTCATCGCGCGGGGCGCGATGGCCACCGGACCCGACAGTTCGGGGTCGACGCCGAATTCCTCGGGGGCCAGGGCCACCGCGTTGACCGTGATTCCGTCCGCGCCCCACTGGCGAGCCGCCGACTTCACGGTGATGCGCGCCGCCTCGGCCAACGCCGCATGAACGGCGTGTCGGCTTCCGCCCGACATGCCGATGGTGGGAACGATCACCACGATCCGCTCGGCCCCGGCCGCATGAGCCTGCTGCAGGCCGACGATCACTTTTTGCATCGGTTGCTCGAACACCGCGTCGATCGTGGCGTCGTCGAGCTGTTCCACGGGGCCGACACCGAGCGTGCCGTTCACTTCGGTGACGATCACCGCCGCCTCGACGTCGGACGCGACCGTGGCACGAAGTCGATCGGCGATGGGGCCCGCGCCGTACACCCGAACGGTCACAGTCCGGTTCCTCGGTCCAGGTGGGCCGACACGTCACCGTGGGCGTCGACGAACATCACGCGCTCGTCGAATCGCCACGTCGTGCCGTCGTCGGTGACGAAGCGATCGTGGTAACGGCCCGATGCCACCACCTGCAACGGCAGCACTCCCGACACCTCCTGCAAAACGGTGAACTGCGAGCGGGCGAGCGCGGACGACGCACCGTCGGCCTCGATGATGGAGTTGGTCACCAGATGTTTGGTGCGCGGAACGCCGTCGTACAGCTTCACGAAACGAGCTATCACCGCGCCGACCATCGAGCCCGGCACCGCGGGCTGATCGGGGCCGGCCATGAACACCCGAGCACCGTCGAACAAGCGTGACACTCCGTCGAAATCACCGGCGTCGACGCGCTCGGCGTAGGTGTAGAGCAGATTCAGGATCGATCGCTCCGCCCCCGAAGTCAACATGCGAACACCGTAGACGAACTACCGTGGCGGACGTGTCCGAATCGAACGACCCCACTCCCATCTGGCCCCTCCCCGGCGAACAGACCGACGAGATCGTCCGCGCCGCGTTCCCGCTACGTCTCGGTTTGGCCGAGGGCAAGGTGGCCCTCGTCACCGGTGCCGGTCGTGGCATCGGAGAAGCCACTGCACGACTCTTCGCCACCGAAGGTGCGGCCGTCGTGGTGTGCGACATCGACGTGGCGTCGGCGCAGACCGTCGTGCAGTCCATCCAAGAGCGCGGTGGCGAGGCCGTCGCGGTGGCCGCCGACCTCACGAAAGAAGACGACGTGGCGGCAGTCATCAACACCGCCATCGATCGCTACGGCCGCCTCGACTGCGCCGTGAACAACGCCGGCATCAGCGGTCGCTTCGGCTCGTTCATCGACCTTCCCCTGCACGAGTGGCACCAGATGATCAACGCCAACCTCACGAGCGTCTTTCTGTGCCTCAAGTACGAACTCGGCGTGATGGCCGCGCAGGGTTCGGGGGCCATCGTCAACGTGTCGTCGGGCGCGGGAGTGGTGGCCGCACCCGGACTGCCCCACTACACCGCCGCCAAGCACGGTGTGCTCGGACTCACCAAGTGCGCCGCGCAGGAGTACGCCGCCAAGGGCGTGCGCGTGACCACGATCCTGCCCGGCACCACCCGCACCCCGATGATCGAGAACTTCATCAACGGTGACCCGCAGATCGAGAAGATGGTCAGTCGGGGCATCGGCCGTGGATTCCTCGGCGAACCGACCGAGATCGCCGAGGCCGCGGTGTGGCTGTGCAGCGACCGGGCCAGTTTCGTGTGCGGCGAGTCGTTGCTCGTCGACGGGGCCACGGTCTGCCGCTGAGTGGCGCGTCCGGCCTCAACTCCATTCGGCGATGATCGCGCCGACGTCGTGGGCGCCGGGGTGCCCGGGTTCGCGCGCCGACGCCACCGAACGCGAGAAGCGCGGTGCGATCTGGGCCTGGGTCGAACCGTTGACGTCGACCGTCACACCCCGGGCCGCGGTGTGCGGGTGCGTGACCACCTCGTGCGGCGCCAGCACCGGTGCGCAACAGGCGTCGGATCCCGCGTAATCTGTTTCCCATTCGTCTCGCGTACGTGAACCGAACACGGTGGCGAGACGCTTCTTGCCTTCGGCCCACACCGCACGGTCGTTCTGTCGACTCGGGGCCAGAAACTCGTCGTCGGACACGCCGAGGCGTTCGACGAGTTCGGCGTAGAACTGGGGCTCGATCGCCCCGACCGACACCCACTTGCCGTCGCTCGTGCCGTACACGTTGTAGAAGTGCGCACCACCGTCGAGGTGGTTGGTTCCGCGCTCGGACCAGAACCCGTTGGTGGCCGCCACGAAGAACGGGCCGAGGATCATCGCCGCGCCGTCGACCATGGCGACGTCGATCACCTGCCCGAGTCCACTGCGACTTCGTTCGACCAACGCGGCCGCCACACCCATCGCCAAGAGCAATCCCCCGCCGGCGAAGTCGCCGAGCATGTTGATGGGCATCGTCGGCGGCTGACCCTCGTAACCGATCGTGTGCAGCGCACCAGAGAGGGCGATGTAGTTGATGTCGTGGCCGGCCCGGTCGACCCACGGGCCCGTCTGGCCCCAACCGGTCATGCGGGCGAACACCAGTCGCGGATTTCGTTCGCACAACACGGTGGGGCCGAGACCCAATCTTTCGCAGACGCCCGGGCGGAAGGGATCGACGAGTACGTCGGCGCGGTCGACGAGTTCGAGCAGACGGGTCCGGTCGACGTCGTCCTTCAGATCGAGCGACACCCCGCGTTTGCCGCGCATCATCGGATTGGTCGCCGGTCGATCGCGTCGCGCTCGACCCGCGACCTCCGGTCGATCGACCGCGATCACGTCGGCACCGCGATCGCCCAACAAGGCCGCCCCGTACGGGCCGGGACCGTGGCCGACGCGT
>JBJTFY010000293.1:0-3465 GCA_046093625.1 Actinomycetota bacterium | reverse complement strand
GGCCGCCAGACCCGCGACGGGGAGGCCGGCGAAGATGAGGCCGGCGCCGATCCACGCGCCGGGGGAGAGCGATTCGTCGAGGAGCACGACGGCCAGTAGTGAGGCCACGGCGGGCTCGAGGATGGTCAGCATCACGACGATCGAGGGTGCGAGGTGACGCAGACCCCAACCGAAGGCCACGTACGCGACCGTGAGGGTGATCACACCCAGATACGCGAGCATCACGACCCCGCGTCCACTACCCAACCATGACAGGTCCGTCAGGGGCAGGATCGGAAGGCCCAGGATCGCTCCACCGGCGAAGATTCCGGCCATGGCCGCGGTCGACCGCGCGCCACGTTCGATCAGTACCGCACCGGCCTCGGCGTACACGGCGTACATCGATCCGGCGACGATGGCCAAGGCCACCCCGATCCCGTCCACGGTCCGCGAAGCGCCGCCGACGAATTGCAGGGCCAAACCGGCGCCGAGAACCGTCGCGGCGACCCACCACAGGTGCGACGGAGCGGGTCGTCGCCGGGCCCGACCGATCAGGCGTGAAGCGAGAGGGCTCGTGCCGATGGTGGCCAAGGCCGCCACCGCGACGCCGGTGCGGTCGGTCGCGGCGAAGAACATCGTCTGGTAGCCGACCACGCCCACCGCTCCTACGACGAGGACGCGAGGTTGGGCGAGGACGGCACCCAGACTCCGACCGGCGACGAGGGCCAGCAGAGAACCTCCGACGACGAGTCGCAGGACCGCAGCCGCCCAGGGATCGACCCCGCCCGGCCCCTTGGCCAGCGCGGTACCGGTGGTGCCGAACAGCGCAGCGGCGAACAGGATCGAGGCGATCGCCCTCCACGCCCGGGAGCGTCCGACCGAAATCCCCGTCCCCATGCCGTCAGGACTATCATCTCGCCGAGGTCCGGAGCGTTTCCGGACGGACGCCGGGGGAGCGATCAGGTGCCAGTTGACTCGAATCGAACCCGACGACTGCTGATTGCCCTGTTCGTCTCGGTGTTCGGACTCGCGCTGGCGTCGATGTCCGCACCGGCCCACGCCGCCGACTACGCCCTACGCGTCCAGGTGAAAGAACAGGCCCGCGACGAGAGCGGCAAAACCGACAACCGCCCGATCGCCGGGGTGGCGATCTCGGTGACCGATTCGTCGGGCGTCGAGGTCGGCGCTGGGGTCACCGATGACAAGGGCATCGTGGTCATCCCGGTGCCCGGCAAGGCCGACTACACCGTGACGCTCGACGAGTCGACCCTGCCCGACGGGGAGTCCCTGGACGAAAAGACCCCGGCCGTCCAGCAGATCCCGGCCGACTCCTTCATCACCAACACCAAGGTGGTGAGTTACTTCACCGGCGCGTCACAGAGTGCCGGAATCAGCCAGTTCGAGAAGATCGTGCAACGCCTGGTCGATGGTGTGCGTCTCGGTTTGATCCTGGCCATGTGTTCGGTCGGCTTGTCGCTGATCTTCGGGACCACCGGTCTGACCAACTTCGCCCACAGCGAAATGGTGACCTTCGGTGGGATGTCCGCCTTCGTCTTCAACATCACCGGGCTGAGTTTCCTGGGCTTCCTCGGTTTCCTGCCCGGTGTGTCGTCGGACGGGAGGTTCCACATCTTGTGGGCCGCTCCGATCGGCATCGCCTTGGGTGGGGTCTTCGGCTGGGCTCTCAACGCCGGCATCTTCTCCCGATTGCGTCACCGGGGAATCGGACTCGTCACCCAGATGGTCCTCACCGTGGGCTTGTCGATCCTGTTGCGCAACTTCTTCTTGTCCCGCTTCGGAGGCCGTACCCGGCCGTTCCGCGAGTACACCCTGCAGGAGACGTTGTCCTTCGGTCCGATCTCCATCACGCCCCGCGATCTCATCGTGTCGATCCTGAGCCTGTTGATCTTGGTGGTCGTGGCGGTGGGACTGCGTTACACGCGCCTCGGCAAGGCGACCCGGGCGGTGTCCGACAACCCCGATCTGGCGTCGGCCACCGGCATCGACAGTGAGCGGGTCATTCGGCTGGTCTGGATCGTCGGCGGCGCGTTGGCCGCGGCGGGTGGCATCTTCCGCGGACTCGACGAACAGGTGAGTTTCGACATGGGCGGTCGACTGCTCTTCCTGATGTTCGCCGGCATCACTTTGGGCGGGCTGGGTTCGGCCTTCGGCGCTTTGGTCGGTGGCTTCGTCGTGGGTGTGATGGTCGAGTGGGCCAGTCTCGTGGTGCCCACCGAGCTGAAAACGACCCCGGCGTTGTTGGTGCTGATTCTCGTGCTGTTGTTCCGACCGCAGGGGATCCTGGGCAAAGCGCAGAGAGTGGGTTGACCATGGATTGGAACCTCGTCCTCGAAAACAGCCTGAAGGGTTTCATCGGCATCAACGCCGTGTATTTCGCCATCGCGGCCCTGGGCTTGAACGTGCAATTCGGATACACGGGTTTGTTGAACTTCGGTCAAGCCGGCTTCATGGCCTGCGGGGCGTACGGCCTCGGCATGACGTCGAAGTACTTCGACATCTCGATGTGGTGGGGCATCCCGCTCGGAATCCTCTTCTCGGTGGGTCTCGGCCTGCTGATGGGGATCCCCACGTTGCGACTGCGGGCGGACTACCTCGCGATCGTGACCATCGCCAGCGCCGAGATCATCCGCCTCGTGGTGCGGTCGGTGAAGTTCAAGGTGTATTTCGGCGGCAGCGACGGCATCAACGGGTTCTCCGACGAGTTCCGCGATCTCGGCAACAAGTTCGGAATCGAGGAAGCGGCGAAATACGGGTTCTGGCCGTTCCGGTTCACCGGACGTGAACTCTGGACGCTCATCGTCGGATGGCTGTTGGTCGCCCTGCTCGCGTACGTCGTCTACAAGTTGATGAAGAGCCCATGGGGTCGCGTGCTCAAGGCCATCCGCGAGGACGAGGACGCGGTGCGCAGTCTCGGCAAGAACGTCTTCTCGTACAAGATGCAGTCGCTGTTGCTCGGCGGAGTCATCGGAACGATCTCCGGGATGATCTTCGCCCTCGACCGGGCCAGCGTCCAGCCCGACAACTACAGCCGTGACGTCACCTTCTACATCCTGACCGCGTTGGTGTTGGGTGGCGTCGCCAAGGTCTCGGGTTAGATCATCGGTCCGATGATCTTCTGGGGCCTGTTCACGTTCATGGACAACTTCCTGCGTCAGGTGGCCGACGATCCCATCAACATCGGGAACTTCACCATCATGAGTTCGACCCAGGTCGGACAGTTCAACTACATGCTCATCGGACTCACGTTGATCCTGCTGATGGTGTACCGACCGCAAGGAGTGTTCGGAAACCGCAAGGAGATGGCCTTCGATGGACACTGAACGCGTGTACGGCGAGAACGCCGTTCGGGCCCGCACCGCGCTGGCCGGCTGCGAAAAGGCCCCGGGTTCGAGCAAGCCGGACCCCATCCTGGTCGCCGACGGGGTGCGCCGGGAGTTCGGCGGCATCGTGGCCGTCGACGTGAAC
>JBJTFY010000292.1:0-8137 GCA_046093625.1 Actinomycetota bacterium | reverse complement strand
ACCACCACGCCGACGACCCCGACGACGGTGCCCCAGCCGGACACGACCCCGGCCCCCCCCACGTTGCCGGCTCCGCCCGTGGCGACCCCCCCCACCGCGACACCCACGCCCCCGGGCTGACGTCAGCCCGGCGGCGTGGGTGTCGCGGTGGTGGTGGTCGCCACGGGCGGAGCCGGCAACGTGGTGGGCGCCGGGGTCGTGACCGGCTTGGGCAACGTCGTCGTGGTCGTCGTCGTGGTGGTGTAGTTCGGATCGGGCCAGTTGAATCGCGGCACCTGGGCTCCGTATTCCTCGGGTTCTTTCACACCGTCGAAAACGAAAACCTGGTCGCCCTTGGCCAGCGTTTGGTAGTAGTCCGAGATGTGCATGGGGATGCGGATGCACCCGTGTGACGCCGGGAAGTCGGGCACCTCGTGAGCGCCGTGAACGGCGATGCCGTAGTTGAAGTACACCGGGTTGTACATGCCACCGAGTTGACTCTCGCGCCGTCCGAGCACCATGCGGTAGTACTTGAAGACTCCGCCGGGTGTCCACGACAGACCACACACACCCTTCTCGATGGGTTCGGTTCCTTCTTCGTTACCCCGCTCACCGGGCGAGATCGTCACCACTTCGCACCACTCGGTGTTGTCGCCCGAGGAGATGTGCGTGATGAGCACGGGGACGTCGGCTTGGAACACCACCAGCACCTGTTGGGGCAGGTAGATCTCGGTGTGGTTCGGGGTGGAGTTGGGTCTCCGCGGAGCGATCGTGATCGGGTCTTGCATGCGGCTCCACATCGCCGCATCCACCGTGCCCGTCAACTGGTCGCCGGGCACGCCCATCACCAGAGCCTCGAACGCCCACACCGCCTGCTGCGTGCGCTCGCCGAAGGCCCCGTCGGCGAGGCCGGGGTCGAACTTCAACTCGATCAAGCGCTCTTGGATCAACTTGATCTCGGGGCCCGCGGCACCGCGTCCGTAGGTCTGGGTGAGGGGCAGCTTTTGCACCGGGGCCAACGTCGTCTCGGTGACGACCTGGTTCACCGTGGTGGTCGGACTCGACGAAGTCTCCTCGCCACCCGAGGCGAACAATCCGACGATCACCACCGCGATCAGAACGCCGGCGGCGGCGATGGCGGGCATCCACCGTTGCATCGGCGAGCCGGGCTCGACCAGCGAACGTCGTCGTGGGAGGTTGTTCGGGTCGTTCACCACGTGCGCAAGGCTACCTTCGCCCCTTCGACGAGGTCAGTTCAACGCCCGACGATCGGCTCGATCGCGCGCAGGTCACGCCGGAGGTGGCGCATTTCACGCAGAATCTTGACGATCACGCTCGGTGACGAAAGGGTCGAGACACCCCGGGTGCGCGGGAAGTAGTCGACCCCGAACTGGACGATGTGATACCCCAGTTTGTTGGCGCGAATCACCAACTCGGCGTCGATGAACGAACCCTCGCTCTCGAGCCGGATGTGCTCGAAGATGCGGCTCCGGCACAGCTTGAAGGCGAAGTTGACGTCGCGCATCTTGACGCCGAAGAAGATCCGCACGAGGGCGTTGTAGAAGAACGAGTAGACGGTCCGTACGTACCCCTCTCCGGTGCGGTCGAGGCGATAGGCGCTCACGATGTCGGCCTCGTAGAGCCGCATGATGCGACAGGCGCGCTTCAATTCGCCCATGTCGAACGGGAGATCGGCGTCGGTGTACAGCACGAGGTCGCCCGTCGCGGTGGCGAAGCCGGTCTTGATCGATCCACCGAGCTTGCGGTTCTTGGGATGGTGCACCACCTTGACCCGCGGGTCGGCGGCGGCGGCCTCGTCGGCCAGCCGGGGCGTCGCGTCGGTGGACGCGTCGTCGACGACGATGATCTCGTAATCGGCGATCTCTCCGAGATCGATCAACATGGCGCAAGCTTCGTGCGCCGCGGCGAGAGTGCGCCCGATGTACTCCTCTTCGTTCCACATCGGGAAGAACAAGGAAAGCTTCTGGAAGTGCGCCGTCGCCACGGGGTCAAGTTACCGGCGACCTTCGCTCGGCTCACTGCGGTAGTTTCGACCCCGATGGACGAGTTCGCCGACACCGACCCGGGTCGTCGGCGCGGACTCTTCGCCCAGGTGCGTCCCGATCGGCGGCCGAGCCCGGGATGGGCCAAGGTCCTCGCGGTCTTCTGGACCACCCATTTCCTCGGCTTCCTCGCGGTGGCGATGTCGTCGGAGGTGATCGGCCGTCCGCTGTGGTGGGCCGACCGTCAACGTTGGTCGACGCCGGCACTGGTCGCCCTGATCGCGATCGTCGTCCTGCCGAGTTTCGTGCTCGTCGCGTGGTCGTTCGCCCGCGGTCCGTGGACGCACTGGTTGGCGGTCGCGGTCGGCGTCGAGTTGCTCGGGTTGGCCTTCGTCGACCGCCACGACTCGCCCGGTGCGGCGGTGGTGCTCGTGGTCTTGGGGGCCGCGGCGTTACTGGCGGCCCTGGCGAGTCTCGGTTCTCGGCCGACGGCGTGACGTCGAGTCCGCTCGGGAATCGGACTCAGCGGCCGAGCGATCGCTCGAGGGCGTCGAGTAACTCGCGTTGCGGCCCGACCTCGGGCCCCGCCCCGGGACGATGGGACCGCACGTGGGCCACGGCATCGTCGGCGGTCATCCCCGACATCACGCACACCGCCGCGGCGAGGGTTCCCGCGCGGCCGATTCCCGCCGCACAGTGGGCGATCACCGACTCACCGTCACTCAGACGGCGGTGGAGCGCGTGCAGTAACGGAAGAAACTCGGACAACGGCGGGGCCGAGAGATCGTGGATCGGGAACCACGTCACCTTCCCCGATGATCGCGCCCACTCGACATAGAAGGGGTAACGATCGGCGAGTTCGTGCTCGTGCACGAGGCAGACGACGTGCTCGGCGGCCACCTCGCGCAAGGTGCCCGAGGGGTCGGGGCCGATGCGATGCTTGCCGCAGAGCCACAGACTTCCGTCGAGATCGGGCACCGGGACGAGATGGATACCGCCGTCCATGTTCATCCCGTTCACGGCGGGAAGCCTAAGAGGCGACCGCGGCGACCGATAGCGTCAACAGCATGTCCGCCAAGGTCCTCACCAGTCTTCCCGTCGGCGAACGGGTCGGTATCGCGTTCTCGGGTGGACTCGACACCTCAGCGGCGCTGGCCTGGATGCGCGAGAAAGGTGCCATCCCCTACTGCTACACCGCCGACCTCGGGCAGCCCGACGAACCCGACCTGGCCGGCGTGCCGGACCGTGCGAAACAGTACGGGGCCGAGGCCGCCCGCCTCATCGACTGTCGCACCGAACTGGTGCGCGAGGGCCTGATCGCGCTGCAGTGCGGGGCGTTCCACATCACGACGGCCGGCAAGACGTACTTCAACACGACCCCCCTCGGCCGTGCGGTGACCGGCACGTTGCTCGTTCGCGCGATGCACGATGACGGCGTCGACATCTGGGGCGACGGCTCGACCTACAAGGGCAACGACATCGAGCGGTTCTACCGGTACGGCTTGATGGTGAATCCGCTCCTGCGCGTCTACAAGCCCTGGCTTGACGAGACCTTCGTGAGCGAACTGGGTGGACGCACCGAGATGAGCGAGTTCCTGCAGCAACGCGATCTTCCGTACCGCGCGAGCAAGGAGAAGGCGTACAGCACCGACGCCAACATCTGGGGTGCGACCCACGAGGCCAAGCTTCTCGAGGAGTTGTCGACGTCGATGGACATCGTCGAGCCCATCATGGGAGTCGCTCACTACCGCGACGACGTCGACATCACCGCCGAGACGGTGGCCGTGCGCTTCCACGAGGGGTGGCCGGTGGCCATCGACGGGCGCGAGTTCGTCGACCAAGTGGCCCTCGTCGATGCGGCGAACTCGATCGGTGGGCGTCATGGTCTCGGCATGAGCGACCAGATCGAGAACCGGATCATCGAGGCCAAGAGCCGGGGCATCTACGAGGCGCCCGGGTTGGCACTACTGCACATCGCCTACGAGCGACTGGTGTCGGCGATCCACAACGAGGACACCATCGAGAACTACCGCACGATGGGACGGCGGCTGGGTCGCAAGCTCTACGAAGGCCGCTGGTTCGACCCTCAGAGTCTGATGTTGCGTGAGCCGATCATGCGCTGGGTCGGCTCGGCGATCACCGGAGAGGTGACGTTGCGACTGCGGCGGGGCGACGACTACACGATCCTCGACACCACGGGGCCGCATCTGACGTACGCGCCCGAGCGTTTGAGCATGGAGCGGGTCGAGGATCAGGCGTTCGGGCCGCTCGACCGGATCGGCCAACTAACGATGCGGAACCTCGACATCGAGGACAGTCGCAGCAAGTTGGCGGTGTACCGGGCGGCGGGAACACTGGGAACGGGCGATCCCAGCGACCCCCTCCCCGAACTCACCTAAAACCAAAGTGCGACACTTTGTCGCATTGTGCCCACCTGGGATGTACACAAAGCGACAAAGTGTCGCAATTTGGAATTAGCGGGCGGGGACGGTGTACGTGTCGCGACCGGACTTGAGCACCGTGCCCGGCACTCGTCCGTTGGCCACCCCGTCCTCCACGATCGTCACGCCGTTCACCAGGACCCGCTTCACCCCGAACGAACCCGCGGTCAGACGCGACGAGTCACCCGGCAGGTCGGTCACCAACATGGCGTCCTCGGAACCCACGGCCTCGGGATCGAACACCACGACGTCGGCGAAGGCTCCCGGACGCAGCTCACCACGATCGGTGAACCCGAAGAGGCGAGCCGGCGCTGACGTCATCATCTTCACCGCGTGTTCCACGGGGACCAGGCGTCGCCCACGGATGCAGTCGGACAGCCAGCGGGTCGGATACGGCGCGCCACACATGCGGTCGAGGTGCGCGCCCGCATCGGAGCCTCCGATGATCGCGCGTTCGTCCTGCCACAGTTCGGCCCGCATCCGCCACGACTCGGCATCGTCGTCCTGCGGTGTCGGCCACAGGATCGTGCGCAGGTCGTCGGCGATCACGATGTCGAGCAAGGTGCCAAAGCAACTCTGACCGCGCTCGGTGGCGACATCGCGCACCACTCGTCCCTTGAGACCCTCATTCGCGACAGAGTACGTGTCACCGATCACGTAATCGCCCCAATCGGCGAGGCGACGGAACACCCCGGCGGCCTGCGAGAGGCTGTTCTCGAGGAGCAACAGTCGCGTGTCGGGATCACGGAGTCGCGCGATGCGCTCGGACACCGGCACCCCGAGGACCTTCTGCCAACCGGGAAGCAACCACAATCCGCAGAAGTTGAGAAAGCTCATGTTCATGGGAACCTGCACCGGCATGGTGAGGGCCACGACCCGACCTCCGAGCTCGACCGCGCGGTCGTGCGCCGAGATCTGCCGCGGTACGCGATCGGGCTCGCGGGAGTCGACGGTGAGCACGTTCCAGTTCATGGGTCGATTGGCCGCGGCACTCATGCGACCGAGCAACTCGATCTCGTCGTCGGCGAAGCGGTCGAGGCAACCGGGAACGATGCCTTCGAGCGTCGTTCCCTCGTGGCGGCCGACCTCCTCGCACAGGGCGATGAGTTCGTCGTGCGTCGCCCACCGGCTGGCCACCGGCTCGCCGTCGCCGTCACTGTGCGAGGTGCTGTTGGTGAACGAAAAGCCGAGCGCCCCGGACTCGATCGCCCGCGCCAACTCCGCACGCATCGCCGTCACCTGATCGGCGTTCGCCTCGGCGCCGACCGCATCGGGCCCCATCACGTATCGGCGGATCGCACAGTGACCCACCAGGAAACCGGCGTTGACCGCGATGTTGCCCTCGAGTCGACCGAGATAGTCGGAGAACGACTCCCACGACCAGTCGGTTCCGTTCTCGAGCGCGGCCAACGGCATGCCCTCCACCTTGGCCATCATCTTGCGGAGGTAGTCGGCATCGCCCGGCAGCAACGGCGCGAGCGTGAAGCCGCAGTTGCCCCCGACGATGGTCGTCACGCCGTGCACGCTCGACGGACTCGCGGTGGGATCCCATAACAACTGTGCGTCGTAGTGGGTGTGGGGATCGATGAACCCGGGTGTCACGTACATGCCGGCGGCGTCGATGACCTCGGCGGCCGACTCCTCGACCACGCCGACCGCCACCACGCGCCCATCCTTGATACCCACATCGGCGCGACGTGCCGGTGCCCCGGTGCCGTCGATGACTGTTCCTCCGCGAATGACGATGTCCAGCATGGCTCGAGCCCCTTGGGATGAAATCTGACGACCCGTCAGATTGTAGCCTTGCCCCGTCACCTCGGCACAGGTGGCCCATCGCAACACTCCATCGCGCTCCCGCGATGAACCCGAAGGGAAACCCATGGCGAACGGATCCGACAAGAAGTACCGCCTGTTGATCGGCGGCGAGTGGGTCGACGGCGACGAAGGCACCAGCCCGGTCATCAACCCCGCGACCGAACAGGTGGTCGGACACGCCCCCGAGGCCAGCGTGGCCCAAGCCGAAGCCGCCGCCCGTGCCGCCCAGGATGCCTTCCCGCGATGGTGGCGCACTCCCCCCGCCGAGCGCGCTCGCCTGTTGCAAGCGGTCGCCGACAAGTTGCGCGAACGCCAAGGCGACCTCGTGCCCCTCATCATCAGTGAAACCGGTGCCACGGCGATGGTGGGCTCGCGCATGCAGGTCCCGGTCGCCATCGAGCGGTTCGAGCGCTACGCGAGATCGGCCGCCCGCAGCCTCGACATCGCGTTGCCTCCGTCGCCGATGCAGGCCACTCCGCTCGCCGCCGGAGGTTTGATCGGTGGCGTGGTGCAGCGCCAACCGGTTGGTGTCGTGGCGTGCATCTCGCCCTACAACTTCCCCGTCGTGAACATGGCCGGCAAGATCGCCCCCGCATTGGCGGTCGGCTGCACGGTCGTCATGAAACCCGCCCCTCAGGATCCCCTCGCCGTTATCGAGTTGGCCGAGATCATGCACGAGGTCGGATTCCCGCCCGGAGTGGTCAACATCATCACCTCGTCGAAACCCGACCCGGCGGCGGCCCTCACCACCAGTCGCGACGTCGACATGGTCTCGTTCACCGGCTCGACCGGTGTCGGCGCCCGCATCATGGAGGCCGGGGCCGCCACGATGAAGCGCCACCTTCTCGAATTGGGCGGCAAAGGTGCCGGATTGGTGCTCGCCGACTCCGACATCGCCAAGGCCGTGGCCGGGATCCAGAGCGTGTGGGCCTTCCACAGCGGACAGATCTGCACCGCGCCCACCCGGGCCATCGTGCACCGCAGTCGTTACGACGAGTTGGTGAGTGCGTTGGCCAACGTCGCCCCGCACCTGAAGGTCGGCGACCCCACGTCGATGGACACGCTCGTCGGACCGGTCATCTCGGCCGCGCAGCGCGACCGCATCGAGGGCTACAGCAAGGCCGGAGCCGACGAGGGCGCCGAGGTGATCGTCGACGGTCGTCGACCGGCGCACATGGAGCGGGGCTTCTACGTCGCCCCGACGCTCATCGCGGGTTGCCGACCGGACATGACCCCGGTGCAGCAGGAGATCTTCGGTCCGGTCGTGGTGGTGGTCCCCTTCGACGAGGAGGAGGAGGGGATCGCGATCGCCAACGGAACCGAGTTCGGCTTGTACGACTACGTGTTCTCGCAGGACAGCGATCGTGCCTACCGGGTGGCGCGCCAGTTGCGCAGCGGAAACGTGGGCATCAACACCGCCCAGCGCAACCACGAGGCACCGTTCGGCGGATTCAAGATGAGCGGAGTCGGCCGCGACGGCGGCGACTTCGGACTGCACTGCTACACGGAGATGCAGTCGATCGTCTGGCCCGGCTGATTCGTTGTCACAAAGTATGACACCGCAGCGTTATTCGGGTCATGAAAACTCGTGCACTCAGCTTTCTCATTGTTGTTCTCTTGGGCTCCGGGATTGCTTGTTCTCAGTCCAAAAGCCCGATTGACGCGGGCACTGCGGCACCAGCAACTTACGAAATCGACAACTCTGGTGACTTCGACCCCAACGGGACTCCACCGCCGACAGAAGTGGTGAATGTCGAGTTAGGAGAACCTATGTCGCTTTTCTACGACGGGGGCCGCGGCTTTTCGAACGCGCTCCCCAACGAGATCGGGACGGGCACCGCGGTGGACATTCTCTTTCCGTGTCGCGCGTTCAACGGGCCGGCGAACTCCGTTCAATAC
>JBJTFY010000291.1:0-2160 GCA_046093625.1 Actinomycetota bacterium | reverse complement strand
GCGGCAGACGGATGACGCGCACGTCGTGGCAGAAGTACTTGCCACCGAATTGTGCACCGATACCGGTTTCCTGCGACAGCTTCAGGATGCGCTGCTCCATGTCGAGGTCGCGGAATCCGTGACCCAGCTTCGAACCCTCGGTGGGCAACGAGTCCAGGTAGCGGGCGCTGGCCAGCTTCGCGGTCTCCACGGCGTGCTCGGCCGAGGTGCCGCCGATGACCACCGCCAGGTGATAGGGCGGGCAGGCCGCGGTGCCGAGCGATTTCATCTTCTCGAACAACCACGGGAACAACGACTTGTCGTTGAGCAACGCCTTGGTCTCCTGGAACAAGTAGCTCTTGTTCGCGCTGCCGCCACCCTTGGCCATGAACAGGAACTTGTAGGCGTCGCCGTCGATGGCGTTGATCTTGATCTCGGCCGGCAGGTTGTTGCCGGTGTTCACCTCGTCGTACATGGTGAGCGGTGCCATCTGGCTGTAGCGCAGGTTGCTGGTGAGATAGGTGTCGAACACGCCGCGCGCGATGGCCTCTTCGTCGCCGCCGCCGGTGAACACGAACTGGCCTTTTTTCGCCTTCACGATGGCGGTGCCGGTGTCCTGGCACATGGGCAACACACCACTGGCCGCGATGGCCGCGTTCTTCAGCAGGTCGAGGGCGACGAAACGGTCGTTGTCGCTGGCCTCGGGATCGTCGAGGATGTTGCGCAACTGCTGCAGGTGTCCGGGGCGCAGGAAGTGCGCGATGTCGCGCATCGCCTCGCTCGTGATGCGGGTGAGGGCCTCGGGGCTCACCTTCAGGACTCGTCCTTCGGGGGTGTCGACCGTCGACACCCCATCGGTGGTGACCAATCGGTAGGGGGTGTCGTCCTCGCCCAGCGGCAGGATCTCGGTGAACTCGAACTCGGCCATGCCGTCACGCTACGCCCGGTCCGTCGCCCCCGCCTAGCCGATCAGAGCGCCGTTTCCACGAACAACAACGTGGCCGACAGCGCACAGATGGCGAGGATCAGGGGTCGCATCACGGCGGCCGACAGGTGCTTGGCGAGCACCGACGACAGGGGCAGTCCGGCGAGCACGCCCGGCAACACCACCGCGGTGAGGGCGAGTTCGTGACGTCCGATCTCGCCCGAGATCACGAAACCGCTCACCGTGATCACCACGCCGATGCTGAAGAAGGCCGCGATCGTGGCCCGAACCGTGCGGGGGTCGCCGTCCTTGTAGACGAGAGCCATGGGCGGACCGCCGATGGAGGTGACGGTACCCATGAAGCCGCTCGCGAAGCCCGCACTCGTGAGGGTGACGGCGTTCGTGGGCACCACCTGACCGCGCCGTGCGGTGACGAGCGAGATGACCACCGCCACGGCCACCGACGAAGCGACGGCGTACGCGAGCACGTCCTCGTTCATGGCCTTGAGCGCCACGATGCCGATGAAGACGCCGGGGAAGCGCCCGAGGATCGCCCACTTGAACCCGGTGGCGTCGATGTGCGCGCGGTCACGGATCGCGACGCCGAACGTGAGCGGCATCACCGCGAGCATCATCGCCACCGGGATGAAGGAGTGATCGATCATCGCGAACAACGGCGAGGTGAGCATGCCGAGTCCGAAGCCGAGCGAGCCCTGAACGCTCGAACCGACCACCGCGAGCCCGGTGCACAGAAGGACCATCGGCCACGAGAGCCCGGCGATCTCGAAGCCGATCATCAACGGTCCTTCATTCTCTTGGGGTCGGCGTTGGCCGGGTCGTCGGGCCATTGGTGTTTGGGATAGCGGCCGGCCATGTCCTTGCGCACCTCGGCCCAACTGCCGGCCCAGAAGCCGGGCAGATCGGCGGTCACCTGTACCGGTCGATCGGCGGGCGACAGCAGGTGCAACACCAACGGCACGCGACCGTCGGCGACGGCGGGGTGCACCTTGGTGCCGAACAGGTCCTGCACGCGCACCCGGACCACCGGTGCGGTTCCCTCGGCGACGGCGGTGGCGTAGTCCAAGGCCAACGTGCGACCCGAGGCCAGCTCGATGCGCGACGGTGCCAGTTCGTCCAACCGTGCGCCCTCGGGCCACGGCAACTGCGAGCGCAACAACATGGCCAGGTCGAGCGACTTCAGCTCCGACACCGACGTCATGCCCACCAGATACGGGCGCAACCACTCGTCGATGGAG
>JBJTFY010000290.1:0-2769 GCA_046093625.1 Actinomycetota bacterium | reverse complement strand
TTCCTGTCGCGCGCGTGGGACCAGGTCGTGTACGACGTCGCGCTCCACCGACTGCCCGTGATCTTCTGTCTCGACCGCGCCGGCATCACCGGCGACGACGGCCCGAGCCATCACGGCATCTACGACATGGCGCTGCTTTCGAAGGTTCCGGGCATGCGCGTGCTCGCGCCTTCGAGCGCCCAGGAACTCCAACAGATGCTGCATGACGCGGTGGGGCTGGCCGAGTCGGGGCCCGTGATGATCCGCTATCCCAAGGGAGCCGCACGGCAAGTGGACGAAGGTGACGTCGGCTCGGGCCTCGAAGCGCTCCAGCTGCGCTCGGGTGACGGCTCCGTGGCGATCCTGGCGGTCGGCAAGATGGTCGGCACCGCATTGAAGGCCGCGGACCAACTACGAGCCCGAGGCGTCGAGGCAACGGTGTGGGACGTCCGCTCGTGTGCTCCGCTCGACCCCCGGATGTGCGACGACGCCGCGCGCCATCAACGGGTGATCACGATCGAAGACGGCATCCGAGAGGGTGGCATCGGAATGTCCATCGCCACCGAGATCCACGGGCGCAACGAGCATTGTCTCGTCGAGGTACTCGGCGTTCCCACCAAGTTCCTCCCGCACGCCAAGCCCGACCGCCTCCTGACCCAACTCGGACTCGACGCCGACGGAATCGTTGCTACCTTCGTTTCCCGACATGGCGACAACGGCTGATTCCACACCCGAACAGGATCGGAAATGAACCTGAGCGACGACCTCGCACTCGCACTGCGGGCTGCCGACCTCGCCGACACGGTGTCGCTGCCCTACTTCGTCGGGCGTTCGTTCACGCTCTCGCGCAAGGCCGACACCAGTGAGGTCACCGAGGCCGACCGCAACACCGAGTCGGCGATCGTCTCTTTGATCGCGGCCGAGCGACCGGAGCACGCCTTCTACGGAGAAGAGCACGGCCGGGGCGGCGCGTCGGACTCTGAGTGGACGTGGGTCATCGACCCGATCGACGGCACGTCGAACTTCGTGCGCGGAGTGCCCGTGTGGGCGACGCTCATCGCGCTCGTTCACGCCGAATCCGGACCCGTGCTCGGTGTGGTGTCGGCCCCGTCCCTCGACCGACGATGGTGGGGAGGGTCCGGGCTCGGTGCATTTCTCGACGGCACGCCCATTCGGGTGTCGGACACCTCCGACATCGCCGAGGCACAAGTGAGCGTGACGTTCAACAGCGGATGGGACCGCTTGGGAAAGACCGAGAACCTCGTGCGTTTGCAACAGAAGGCCTATCGCGCCCGGGGATACGGCGATTTCTGGCAGCACATGCTCGTCGCGGAGGGGGCCATCGACGTCGCGGTCGATGCCATCGGCCTGGCCCCGTATGACAACGCCGCCGTGCAGGCCGTGGTGGAGGCGGCCGGCGGGCGGCACACCGATCGATCCGGCAAGCGGGACTTCACGCGCGACTCGGCGGTGTCCAGCAACGGTCGTCTCCACGAAGCGGTTGTCGGTATTCTCGACGCATGACCCGGGTCGTCGTCTCCAACGCCCTCCTCGTCGACGGCACGGGAGCGCCTACTCGTCACGCCGACATCGCCATGCGCGACGGACGTTTCGAGGAAGTGACCGAACCCGGTGGCGTCGTCGTCTGCCCCGGCGATCGCGTGATCGACGCCGACGGTGCGTTGGCCACGCCCGGTTTCGTCGACGTTCACACCCATTACGACGCGCAGGTGTCCTGGGATCCGTGGCTCACGCCGAGTTCGTGGCATGGTGTCACGACCGCCGTCATGGGCCACTGCGGCGTCGGATTCGCACCGGCTCACCCCGACCGACACCAGTGGTTGATCGAGTTGATGGAAGGAGTCGAGGACATCCCGGGCTCGGCCATGACCGACGGGATCGATTGGCGTTGGGAGAGTTTCCCCGAGTACCTCGACGCGGTCGGGTCCCGCGAGTACGTGATGGACATCGGCGCGCAGATCGCCCACGGTCCGTTGCGCGCATACGTGATGGGACAGCGCGGGGCAGACAACGAGCCGGCCAACGACGACGATCGCCGGGTCATGGCGAACCTGGTCGAGGAGGCGATGCGGGCCGGGGCCCTCGGCTTCTCCACCAGTCGCACCCCGTTGCACAAGTCGAAGAGTGGCGAATTGGTGCCCGGGACGATGGTCGATGCGGCGGAACTCTTCGAGATCGCCGAGGCGATGGCCCGAGTCGGACACGGCAACTTCCAGTTCTCACCCGAGCACGTAAGGGTTCCCGACGAGGAATGGGTGTGGATGCGCGAGTTGGCTCGGCGCACGGGACGCACCGTGAGTGAGTGTGAACCTGAGCCAGACCGATCAGTCCCCCGAGATCTGGCGCCGGGTTCTCGAACGTCTCGACGAAGCGCGCCGCGACGGTATCCCGATGGTGGCCCAAGGTGCCGGACGGTCGATCGGCATCATGTCCTGCCTCCACGGCTCGGTGCAACCATTGCTCTTCCCTCCGGCCTACGCCGAGGTGCAGGGACTCCCGATGGCCGAGCGGCTCGTCGCCTTAGCTGACCCGACGCGTCGTCGACGAATCATCGACGAGATCCCCGACGACGGCGGATTCTTCCAGCGCATCGTGCTCGACAAGCTCGACGGGATGTGGCTCGTCGACGGTCGGGACATCGACTACGAGCCGAGCCGCGAGGAGTCCGTCGGAGGTATCGCGCGACGCACCGGCGCGAATCCGGTCGAGTTGATTCTCGACCAACTGCTCTCCAACGACGGCCACGGGATGATCTACGCGCCATTCTTC
>JBJTFY010000289.1:0-15881 GCA_046093625.1 Actinomycetota bacterium | reverse complement strand
CTGCCCGCCCGGTGCCCGGCCTCGCGGGCCGCGCAGACGCCGAGCCCGATGTGCACGGTGAGGCGCACACTGAGGCTGCCCGGTTTGTCGAGGGTTTCGCGCAACGACTTGCCGTCGACGTACTCCATGATCACCGCTTGGCGACCGTTGTCCTCGACCGCGTCGTGGACCGTCACCACGTTCGGATCGTTCAATCCCGCCGCCACCAGGGCCTCGCGGCGGAACCGCTCGGCGACGGTGCCCTCGGTGGCGAGGTGCGGCTTCAGCAGTTTCACCGCCACGGTGCGGTTGAGCGAGAGGTCGGTGGCCATCCAGACGTCGGCCATGCCTCCGTGCGCACGGTGCTTGTCGAGCCGATAGCGCCCGGCGATGACGGTGTTCGCTCCGGGCGCGGGGTTGTTCGGCGAATCGGACATGGCTCACCTCGACGCTAGTTGTCGCGTCGTTCAGGCTCGGGGAATGCCCGCGCGTCAGTTCACGAAGAATGCGACGCCGATGGTGCCCTTGCCGGCGTGCGCGCCGACGACCGCGCCGATCTCGCCCACGAGGATCTCGCCGTCGTACACGGCCCGGAGTTGGGAGAGAAACTGGTCGACGTCGTCGCACGCCGCGTGCAGAACGCTCAATTGGCTGATGCCACGACCCTCGACGGCCTCGCGCACCTTGTCGACGACGAAGCCGACCGCCTTGGCGCGTGTGCGCTGCTTGCCACCCTCCTGAACGATGCCGTCACGCACCTCGATGATCGGTTTGATCGACAGAACCGAGGCCAACATGGCCTTGGCGCCCCCGATGCGTCCGCCTTTCTTGAGGTTCTCGAGGGTGTCGAGCGCCCCCCAGACCTTGCAGCGGGCCGACAGGTCGCGGGCCAGGTTTTCGACGTCGTCGAGGGTCGCGCCGGCCCGGGCCGCCCGCGCGCACGCCACCACGATGGCACCGAGCCCCATGCTCACGGTGCGGCTGTCGACGACGCGCACGGGGACGTCACCCAACAGGCGCGATGCCGCGAGTTCGGCGCTCTGCAGGGTGCCCGACAGGGCCCCCGAGAGGTTGATGATCACCACGCCGGTGGCGCCTTGGGAGGCGAGTCGCCGGATCGACTCCTCGAAACGGCCGGGCGAGGGGGCGGCGGTGGAGGGAAGGTCGGTTTCGGTCGCGCACCGCGCCCAGAACTGGGCGGTGGTGAGTTGCTCCCGGTCGATCAACTCGTCGTCACCGAACCGGATGAAGAGGGGCACCACCTCGATGCCGAGCTCGTCGACCACGTTTTGGGGCAGGTCGCAGGCGCTGTCGGTGATGATGCGGACGGAGGAGGTCACGGCCGCAGGTTAGTGCGCCGTCACGAACCCGACCGATCGATGCTCGGGTGACGAGCGGAAGTCTGGCCGACCTGCTCGTTCCGCGAACGGCGTTCGCGTCGCAAGTGGTGGACCCACCAGGAGAGCAGCAACAACAGGGCGACACCGGTGACCAGTTGGCCGAGTCCGGCGAGTGCGTTGACGCGCGCTGTGAACGTCACCGGGGCCCCGATCGGCTGGGCGCCGTCCGGGGTGAACAGTTGCATCGTCACGGGAAAACGGCCGTTCGACCGGGCCTCGACGGCCACTTCGATGCTGGTGGTGGTGTTCGCCGGTAGGAGCACCGGGTCGCTCTGGGACGGGAAGCGCAGTTTCGAACTCGTCAGACGCACTTGCACCGAGAGGTCGGAGTCGCCGTCGTTGCGCAACGTGATACGGATCGAACTGTCGCGTCCCCCCAGCGTGAACGTGGTGGACGACGGGGGAACGATCGAGGTCGCGATGGCCCGGGTCTGGTCGTCGACGGCACGCACGTAGGCCTCGCGCTCGGTCGTCGACAGTGATCGGTCGGGTAGCACCTCGAGCAACGCCCGCCACATCTCCACGCGAACGTCGCCGTCGGGGAGCATGGGCGCGAAGGACTCGACGAGCGCGCGCAGTTGGCGGTCGAGGGACGCCAGAACCGGCGAGTCGCTCGCGACGTTGGGCGGCAGGTCGAGCGACACCGGGCGACCGTTGACGAGGCCGACGTCGGTCGAAGCGAGCGCGTCATCGATCGTCGTCGCGATGATGTCGGGCTCGGTGGCCAGGGCGTCCATCAAGGCCGCCACGAGGGCCGCACTCGGGGGCGAGCCGTCGGCGGTGGCCAGGAACACCGTGCGCCCGGTGAGTGACTCGTCGGCCGCTTCGAGCTCGGAACGCAACAACTTGATCTCCGTGAGCACTCGTTGGGCCGCGAGGAGGGAATCGGCACCCGGGGCCGAGCCGATCGACAGCGTCGCCGACAGATACGGGTCGACCACCGCGGCGTCGAGTGATCCACCGTCGAAGGAAAGCCGGATCAAACGGGTGGTGTCGGCGAAGAAGAGCGCGCCCTTGGCCGTCGCATCCTGGGCGTCGGAGGTCAGAACGACCGAGCGGAATCCGAGGTCGCGGATCAGCGCCGAGGACTGTGCGGTGAGCCCGGTCGTCGCGAGATAGGTGTCACGTCGCGTGGACAGTGTCGGGAGGTGGGTCGCCAGTGTGTCCTCTCCCCGGCGCAACTGCGCGAGCATCACGTCGGACAGTCCCTCGGACACCAAGTCGTCGGCGGACACGTCGACGTAGGTGGTCGACAACAATTGCACCGATTGCAGTGCATCGATGCGGGCCAGCACATCGGCTCCTTCGTCGCCGAGGCGGGACAGTGCATCGATCCATTCCGGTCGGGCCAGTATCGACACCGGCACCATGTCGAGATCCTCGAGGGCGGTGACCATCGTGATAGTGGCATCGAGCGCGGCGGCGTCGACGTCGGCCGCGAAGTCCGGCTGCAGGGTGACGGGACCACCGAACCCGGTGACGAGGGCGACTTGCAGGGAGTCGTGACCGCTCGGCGACGAAACGTCACTCGGTAGTCGCTCGACGAACGTGACGATCTGGTCGACGACCAACTTGTCGACGACGATCCCGACGGAGACCGGATAAACACCGGCGGCCGACATTTGCAGGGCCGACGAGGTGCGCGCGTCGATCTCGATCGGGATTTCGATGGCGAGATAGCCGGCGTCGTCGCGAGGCACGTCGCCAGCGTCGACGAGCACGGTGTCGACCACGCCCGGCAAGTCGCCGGACGTCACCTCGCGAAAGGCGACGCGGGTGCGAACCGGTCGATACGACGTGATCGCGATCGCGGCATCAGTCGGCAGATCCTGGGCCGACACGGAGAGGTGGAGCGTCGCCCCCTCGACACCCGCGACGTATTCGTCCTGGTCGACCAGAACGCCGAGATCCGGTGTTGCCGCCGCCACCGGAGACGCCGTGAACACGATCGACATCGTGAAGGCCGCCGTCACGACGCTGAGCAGCGAGGCCACGGTGAGGCGCCTCACGGGCGGGCTCCGGTGGCGTCGGGCGCGAGTTCGAGCACGCTCAGATTCTCGTCCATGTCGACGAAGCCGAGGCGTCGGTAGAGGTCGAGGGCGCGGTCGTTGTCGAGTCGGGTGTTGATGAGCACGTCGTCGACTCGATGCCGCCGTAACCAGCGCAAACCGTCGAAAATCAGGGACGTGGCGACGCCCTGGCCCTCGTTGGTGGGATCGACGGCGAGTCGTTGCACGAAGCCGGCGGATCCGTTGCGGCCGGTGATCATGTATCCCGCGGGTTCGTCGTTCGCCGTGAGGGCGAGCCGGATGCGGTGAGCGGGAGTGGCCTCGCAGGCCTCGCGAATGCCGGCGGCGTCGATGTCCCACTCGACGCCGAACGCCCGCTCGTCGATGCGCTCGGCGGTGGCGAAGGCCCGGTCGCCGCGTAAGGGTCGCAGGCGGTGATGGGGCTCGGGAATGCGGTCGACGTCGAGGGTGAGATGCAACAGGGCGAGTCGTTGCACCTCGACGAATCCGTGATCGACGAAGACCCGTGCGGCGTCAGGGGACAAGGCTCCGGTTCTGATCGTGGTGAAGCCTTCGGCGGTGATCATCGCCAACCACTCGCGCACCGTCGTCGCTCGTGGTGCGACGGTGTGGTCTGCGAGCACGAGATGCGCGACGTCGGGTCGGCGGGGCCAACCACGAAGACGGGCCCGAACCAAGCCGTCGTCGAGCACGCGCGTCCCCGGTCGGCGTCGATTCCCCGCGATCACGGACACGACGGTAGCGGCGACGGTTATCGTCGAATCCGATGTCGCTGCTGTTCCTGACGCACGAGGCCTACCTCGACCACCTCAACGGTCCGCGTCATCAAGAGCGACCGGCGCGACTCGGGGCGGTGATCGACGGTTGCCGAGAGGCCGGTGTGGACGACGCCTTGGTACCGGTCGAGCCCCGCCCGGCCACCCGCGAGCAGGTGTTGCGGGTGCACACCGCCGAACACCTGTCGCGCATCGAAGCGGTCGTTCGCGCCGGGGGTGGCCGCCTCGACGCCGACACCTCGGCCTCGCCGGGTTCGTTGCGCGCGGCTCTGCTCGCCGCCGGCGCCGGCCTGACGGCGATCGACGAGTTGGACGCCGGTCGGGGTGAGGCGGCGTTCTGCGCGGTTCGGCCGCCGGGGCACCACGCCACGCGTTCCGAGACGATGGGCTTCTGCCTGATCTCCAACGTCGCGGTAGCCGCCGCACACCTCGCCGAGCGTGGCGAGCGGGTGCTCATCGTCGATTTCGACGCCCATCACGGCAACGGAACGCAGGATGTTTTCGTCGACGATCCACGGGTGTTGTTCGTCTCGTTGCACCAGTGGCCCCTGTATCCGGGAACGGGTTGGCTCGACGAGATCGGCACCGGTGAGGGAGTCGGCCACACCATGAACGTCCCGATGCCCCCCGGCACGACGGGCGACGCGTACGCGATGGCGTTCGACGAGTTGGTGCTTCCGCTCGCCACGCGGTTCGCCCCGACGTGGCTCATCGTGTCGGCGGGTTTCGACGCGCACCGCGACGACCCGATCACCCAACTGGGGTTGTCGGCGGGTGACTACCCGGCGATGTTGGAGCGGGTGCTCTCGCTCGTTCCGGTCGGCCGTCGGCTCGTGATGCTCGAAGGTGGCTACGACCTCGACGCGTTGCGGATGTGCTCGGCCGCGACCGTGGCGTCCCTCGTCGGGGTTCGCGCTCTCCCCGAGGCACCGACGTCGGGTGGCGCACCCGAGGCACGTTCGCGCGTGGCCGAGGTTCGCGACTTCTGGAACGCCGCGGGCCATAGCCTGACGTCGTGATTCCGGAGCGCTTCGCCCCCGTGCTGGCCGAGGTCGCCGAGATCGGCGACCTGTTCGCGTCCGCCGGACACCGTTTGTTCCTGGTGGGCGGCACGGTGCGCGACCTGCTGGCGGGGGAGACCCTCGACGCGCTCGATTTCGATGCCACCACCGACGCCCGACCCGATGCGATCAAGCGCGTCCTCTCCGGCTGGGCCGACGCGGTCTGGACCCAAGGTGAGCGCTTCGGCACCATCGGGGCACGCAAAGGCGGTCGTGTCTACGAGATCACGACGCACCGCGCCGAGGCGTACCACGAGGACTCGCGCAAGCCCGACGTCCAGTTCTCCGACGACATCGAGTCCGACCTGTCGCGACGTGACTTCACGATCAACGCCATGGCCCTCGAGGTGACGAGCTCGGCGCCGGTGTTGGTCGACCCGTTCGGAGGCGCCGCCGATCTGATCACCCGCACGTTGCGCACGCCCCTCGATCCCCAAGTGAGTTTCAGCGACGATCCGCTGCGCATGATGCGTGCCGCACGGTTCATCGCACGATTGGGCATGGTGCCGGTGCCCGAATTGGTCGAGGCCGTCAAGGGAATGGGCGACCGTCTGTCCATCGTGTCGTCCGAACGCGTGCGTGACGAACTCGACAAGTTGATCGTCGTCGACTCGCCTTCGGCCGGGTTGTGGTTCCTGGTCGAAACCGGTTTGGCCGACCACTTCCTGCCGGAATTGCCGGCGATGCGCCTCGAGAACGACCCGATTCACCGGCACAAGGACGTGTTGACCCACACCTTGGCGGTCATCGAGAACGTGCGTCCCGACGCTCACCCCGACTTCGACTTCCGACTCACCCGCCTCGCCGCGTTGTTCCACGACATCGGCAAGCCGGCGACCCGCGGGTTCCAGGAGGGCAAGGGCACCACGTTCCACATGCACGACGTTCGCGGCGCCAAGATGACCCGTAAGCGCCTCGCCGCGCTGCGCTATTCGAACGACGACAACGAGGCGGTGACGGAACTGGTGCGACTGCACCTGCGCTTCCACACCTACGAGATGGGGTGGACCGATTCCGCGGTGCGTCGCTACGTCAACGACGCCGGCCCCTTGTTGGCCGAGTTGAACGTGCTCACACGGTGCGATTGCACCACGCGCAACGAGCGCAAAGCGGCGCGACTCGCGCGTCGGATGGACGAACTCGAGGAGCGCATCGCCGAACTCGCCGCCCGCGAGGAATTGGCGGCGATCCGCCCCGAGATGGACGGCGTCGCGGTGATGGAACACCTCGGCGTGCCGGCCGGGCCGATGGTGGGTCGGGCCCTCAAGCATCTGCTCGAGATCCGCCTCGACGAGGGTCTCGTGGGCGACGAAGAAATCCGCCGGCGACTCGACGAGTGGTGGACGGCGAACCGTCCCGATCAGAAGCGGTGACGGACTAACCTGCGACCAATGGCCTCGTCGCACGGAACTTTCGGAAACGGTTCGTTCCGCGGCGTGGCGTCCTTCCGTTCCGGTCTCGTCGACCACCGCATGGCCCGCCGGCACCTGATCAACGAGTATCACCGGGGTCGCCTGGGGCGCGAGGACGTGTGCGACGCCCATCCCGAACTCATGCGGGCCGCCCGTGGTGTGGGCAAGGCGACCGAGACCAAGTGCCCGATCTGTGTGAAGGCCAATCTGGTGCTCGTCACCTACGTCTTCGGCGCGCGTCTGCCCTCGCACGGCAAGGTGGTGGCCGACAACAACGAGTTGGCCGTGTTCCACCGTCGTTCCGAGGAGTACACCGCGTACGTGGTCGAGGCGTGTTGCGAATGCCGTTGGCATCATCTCGTGCGCGTGTTGCCGATCGGCGGCCAGCGCTCGAATCGCAGGGTCGGTTAGGGCATGGCGCGCCTCGGAGGCACCAAGCGTCGTTCGTTGCGCGGCAACAACTGGCTACCGCACGAGGCCAGCCGACGTCTGCAACGCGATGCCCTCACCGGTGTGGTGATGGTGCTGCTCGGTTGCGTGGCGTTGTTGATCCTCGGGTCGATGTCCGAAGCGTTCACCGTGAAGTTCATCGACGGGTTGCCGCAGATGTCCGACGGCACGCCGTGTCAGTTGTTGCAGGTGGCGCCCTACGACGCACCGGGTACCCCGATGCGGGCGATCGTCGACTGCGGCAACTTCGGCGGTCTCGGAGTCTCCGGGGTGTTGCAGCACTTGTTCCTCGCGCTGTCGGCGGTCGGGGTGCTGCTGTTGTTGAGTGCGGTGTTCTCGTTGGTGCTGGCCTCGCGGATGCCGCGGGAAACCTTGGCCGTGCCCATCTGCGTGGTGGCCGCCGTGATCGGGATCATCTCGGTGTGGTGGGGTCTGCAAGGCGGTGGTCCCGCGCTCGTGTACCAGGGCGTCCGCGAGGTGCCGGTGGCCGGGGTGCTACGCATCGGCGGCTCGGTGTCCACCCGCGAGGGAGCGGTCTCGTGGGGAGCGGGCCTGCTGGCGGCCGCTTTCGTGCGCCTCACGCGGCCCTGACCGACAACTCCGCCCCACCCCCTTGGCACAGTGCTCCCCGTGAGGTTCCGCCGTTCCCCCGATACACTCCCGCTGTCCATATCCACCCTGCCCCTCACGGGGCCTCGGGTTCGCAACGGCGAATCCGCGTCCGAAGGGAGTCACACGCCACATGCGTGCCTATGAATTGATGATCATCGTCGACGGTTCGCTCGAAGAGCCCGTCGCTCAGCAGTGGGTCGCCACCGTCACCTCGGGTGTCGCGGCCGCTGGTGGATCGGTCCACGGCAAGGCCGACTGGTGGGGCAAGCGTCGTCTCGCCTACCCGATCAACAAGAAAGAAGACGGCTTCTACGTCGTGTTCAACCTCACCGCTCCCGGCGGTGCCCTCGACGAACTCGAGCGTTCCTTGCGGATCGCCGACGACGTCCTTCGCCACAAGTTGCTCCGTCTCCCCGATGCCGAAGCGGCACGTCGGGGCCTCGTTGCGGCCTGAGCCTCGTCTACGGACCCCATCAACCACCAGAAACATCAAGAACCAGGAGAAGACATGGCTTCCAACAGCATCACCGTCGTGGGCAACGTGACCCGCGATCCCGAACTGCGTTACACCCAGTCGGGCAAGGCGACCGTCAACGTGGGCATCGCGGTCAACCGCCGCTACCAGGTGAACGGCGAATGGCAGGAACAGACGTCGTACATGAACGTCGTGGCCTGGGACCAGCTCGCCGAGAACATCGCAGCTTCGCTCAACAAGGGCACGCGCGTTCTCGTCACCGGTCGCCTCGACATCCGTGAGTACACCGACCGTGAAGGGGCCAAGCGCACCGCGGTCGACATCGTCGCCGACGAGATCGGACCGACCCTGCGTTGGGCCACCGCCACCGTCGAGCGCACGCCCGGCCGCGGCAACAGCGAGGGTGCGCCCCGCAGCCGTGGCACCTCCGCCCCGTCCGAACCCGAGTACTTCGGCGACGAAGAACCCTTCTGACCACACCATTCACACAGAGGAACATCGCAATGAGCAAAGACTCCAAGAAGCCCGCCCGCGGCCGCGCCCCCAAGGACAACGGTCGCAAGTTCAAGAAGAAGGCCAACGTCCTGTCGGCCGAGAAGATCGATTACATCGACTACAAGGACATCAACCTGCTTCAGCGTTTCATGTCCGATCGCAGCAAGATCCGCGGCCAGCGACTGAACGGCAATACCGTTCAGCAGCAGCGTGAGCTCGCCAATGCGATCAAGAACGCCCGCGAGATGGCCCTGCTGCCCTACACGAAGCGGGTGGCGTCGGTTGGTCGCGGTGGCCCGCGTGGCCCGCGTGGTCCGCGCGTCGAGGAGATGAACGACCAGGTGAGCGAGGTCGCCATCGACGATCTCGACGAGACGTCGATCGAGGCGGGCAACGAGACCACCGCTGAGACCGAGGAGGCCTGACCATGAAGGTGATTCTCCGCTCCGACATCTCCGGCCTCGGCAAGCGTGGCGACATCGTCGACGTGGCCGACGGTCACGGACGCAACTTCCTGTTGCCCCGCGGCTTGGCCATCTCGGCATCCGAGGGCGCCGTCGCCCAAGCCGCCGCCATGCGTCGTCGTCGTGACCTGCGCGATGCCGCCGACCGCGAGGCCGCCCAGACCATCGCCTCGACGTTGGTGGCCAAGACCATCGACATCAAGGTGAAGTCCGGCTCCGAGGGCCGCTTGTACGGCTCGGTGACCGCCGCCGATGTGGCTGCGGCCGTGAACTCGCAGACCGGTATCGAGATCGACCGCAAGAAGATCAGCGTTCCCGATCACATCAAGACGCTCGGCGAGCACAGCGTCACGGTGCGCCTGCACCACGACGTGCAGTTCGCGATCAACGTCAACGTCGTCTCCAAGTGACGTTGCCGGGCCTCGAGCCCGGACTTGTCCACAGGCAATTCACAGGGTTGTCCCTCTAGTGGTGCACAGCCCATGTCTGGCAGGGTGGTGAGTCATGGCCACACGCGTACCCCCGCACAACCTCAACGCCGAGGAGTCGTTGCTCGGTGCCATGTTGTTGTCCCGCGATGCCGTGAACACCGCGGCCGAGTCGGGAGTCGGCGTCGAGCACTTCTACAAGCCGGCGCACCAGCACGTGTTCGACGCGATGAGGTCGCTGCTCACCATCGGTGAACCCATCGACCCGGTGACGGTCGCCGACGAGCTGAGGCGCGTCGGTCTGCTCGACGAGATCGGCGGACTCGACTTCTTGCTGCAGCTGCAGAACTCCACGCCCGTCATCGGCAACGTGGGCCGCTACGCCAAGATCGTCCTCGACACCGCGTCGCTTCGGCGGTTGATCGGTGTCGCCAGCGAGATCGCCGAGATCGCCTACACCGAACCCGACGACGTCACCAAGGCTCTCGACGAAGTGGAGTCTCGGGTCTTCGCCGTGGCCGAGCAACGCGTGGTGGACTCCACCAAGCCCCTGCGCGAGTTGCTCGAGGAGGCGTCCGACGAACTCGAGAAGCGTTTCGAGAGCAAGGTGCAACTCACCGGAATGCCGACCGGGTTCACCGACCTCGACGCCAAGATCCTCGGGCTGCAGAAGTCGTCGCTCGTGATCGTGGGTGCCAGACCGGCGATGGGTAAGACGGCGTTCGCCCTCAACGTCGCCACCAACGTGGCTCAGAAGTCCGGTTTGCCGGTACTGATCTTCTCGCTCGAGATGAGCCACAGCGAACTCACCATGCGAATCCTGTCGAGTGAGGCCGGTGTGGAGTCGAGCAAGTTGCGCACCGGCAACCTCTCGGTGTCGGAGTGGACGATGATCAACAACGCGATCGGTCGCCTCGATCAACAGTTGATCTTCCTCGACGACAACCCGCGGGTGACCGTGATGGAGATTCGGGCCAAGGCGCGCCGCCTGAAAGCCAAGTACGGCGGCCTCGGTCTGATCGTCATCGACTACCTGCAGCTCATGAGCGGTCATGGCGCCGAGAACCGCCAACTGGAGGTCAGCGAAATCAGTCGAAACCTCAAGATCCTGGCGCGCGAAATGGAAGTGCCGGTGGTGGCCTTGAGCCAGCTGAGTCGTCAGCTCGAGACGCGGCAGGACAAGCGTCCGCAGTTGAGCGACCTACGCGAGAGCGGTTCGCTCGAACAGGACGCCGACATCGTGATGTTCCTGCACCGTCCCGAGATGTACCGCAACGAAAAGGGCGAGTCGGCCGAGAACACCGAAAAGGGCATCGCCGAAGTGATCTTGTCGAAACACCGTGCGGGTCCGACCGGCACCGTGAAGTTGGTGTTCATGGCCGAAACGACGCGTTTCGTGAACGCCGCGCGCGATCGCGACATCGCCTACCAGAGCAACGAATGAGGCTCAGCCGGCGGGTATGACCAGCGGGTCGCCCTCGGGTTGCCACAACCACGCGCCGAACTGCTTCTCCATCGGGGGGTTGGGGTCCATGAGCAATTCCATGGCGTGCGCCTTCTCGTCGGCGGTGAAGTCGCGGGTGTTGTGGCAGAACTCGACGGTGTTGCCCTCGGGGTCCCGGATGTAAATGGACCGACAGAATTCGTGGTCGACTTCGAGCACGGCGTGTCCGTGACTGCGCCAGCGCTCACGATGCCGTTCGAGATCGGCCATCGTCGGAGCGTCGAAAGCGAGGTGATTCGCCCACCACGGGAGCCCCGCACCCTTGTTGAGGTTGGTCTCGTAGCCCTCGAGGCTGTCGACGTGAATCTCCCAGAACGCGATCATGCCCTGCTCGCCCGACGGACTGGTGCCGGTGGAGTAGAAGAAGTGCTTCGAGAAACCCCCTTCGGGCGTCGGTGCCGTCACGGTCTTGACCAACTCGAACCCCATCACGTTCGTGTAGAAGTCGTAGTTGGCCTTGGTGTCACGGATCGCGATGGCGACGTGGTGGAATCCCATGCCCGCAGTCTTACCAACTCCTCGGCGGCTGGCACAATGGAAGCATGTTTCTCGGCGACGACTTGTTGAAGTGGCTCGTCCTGGCGCTGGGTGGGGCCCTCTTCGCCGGCAACACCCTGGCCATCATCAAGCCTCCGCCGCGGGCCAAGGAAGGCGACTTGCCCCGGGCCCCCGTGAGTCGCAGCGTGTTCATGGCCGGCCTCGGACTGGTCGCCGCGGTCTGGGCGTTGGCGTCCTTGGTGGCGTCGTGACCGACCGCCTGCAGCAGCAGCTCGACTTCTTGATGGAGATCGACCGGCTGAAGTCGGTGAACCGTCAGACCCTCATCACCGATCGTTCGCGTCGTGAGAACACGGCCGAACACTCGTGGCATCTGGCCATGTTCGCCTTCGTGTTGGCCGAGCACGCCAATGAGGACGTCGATCTTCTGCACGTGCTGCAGTTGTGTTTGATTCACGACATCGTCGAGATCGACGCCGGTGACACCTTTGCGTACGACACCTCGGCGTACTCCGACAAGGACGAGCGCGAGCAACGCGCGGCCGACCGTCTGTTCGGCCTGCTACCCGCCGACCAACACGCTCGGTTGCGTGCACTCTGGGAGGAGTACGAGGCCATGGAGACCGCCGAGAGCCGCTTCGCCAACGCAGTCGACCGTATGCAACCGGCGATGCTCAATCACATGGTGGGCGAGATGTCGACCTGGCGCGAGCACGGCATCAGCGAGCCCCAGGCCGTGAAGCGACTGTTGCCCATCGGCGACGGATCGGACCGTCTGTGGCAGCACACCCGAGAGGTGATCGCCGAGGCGGTTCGCCGCGGCAACCTCACCGAGGGCTGATCACTCGCCGTCGGAGTCGTCGATCGGATCCTCGTCGGCCCCGGCCGTCAGTTCGGGAATCCCCTGCTTCGTGCGCAACTTCTCGATCTTCTTGATCTGGGCGTTGAGCTTCTTGTAGCGGGTGCCGTCGGTGTTGATGCTCGCCAGTTGATCTTGGAGGCTGTCGAAGACCTTCTCGACCTTGTCGATGGCCTCGGTGTATTCCTTCCACTGTCGCTGGAACAGGTTGACCAACTGCATGATCTCGGCCGCCGTCTTCTCGGTGTGGAAGCTGTCGGCCGCCTGTCGAATGACGACCAGGAACGCGTACAGGGTGAGGGGCGAGCACAGCACGACCTTGCGATCGAGGGCGTAGTCGATCAAGGTCGGGTCGGACTCGTGGACGAACCCGCTGATGCTCTCGTTCGGTACGAACATCAACACGTAGTCGAGGGTGTTGTCCGAGGAGTTGTTGACGTAGTCACGCTTGGCGAGGGCGTCGATGTGACCCTTCACGGCGGAGATGAACGACTTCTGTGCGGCCGCGCGAACCGCGTCGTCGTTGGTCGAGACGTACTCGGAGTACTTGTCGAGGGGGAACTTCACGTCCATGTACAGGACGCGATCCGGCGGAATGTCGAACCGGTAGTCGGGCCGCCCGCCGCTGTCGATGGTGGACTGCTTCCGGTAGTTGATGCCTTCGTGGAATCCGGCGGCGCGCAACATGTCCTCGGCCAGACGCTCGCCCCACTGTCCGCGGGCCTGCGAACTCGAGAGCACTTCGCGGAGGTTGTCAGTGCGCTTCGACAAGGTGGCGACCGCCTGCTCGACGGTGCCGTATTGGCGCGAGTTGCTTTCGCGAAGTTCGTCGATCGCCCGGTCGATCTCCTGCATCCGAGTGGTGACTTGATCGGCGACGGTTCGCAAACCCTTGTCGATGGCCTCGGCCTTGGTTCCGAACTGGTCGATGCCCTGTTTCACGATGTTCTCGGTGGCCAGAGCGAGGAGATCAGCTTGGGCCTTGCGTGCCTCGTCGGCGATGGCCTCGCGTTCGTGGCGCATTTGGTCCATCAACCTCGTGAGGGCGTCGGCTTGTGCCGAGGCGAGGGCGGTTTCGATGTCGGCTTTCGACAGCGCTTCCCCGGTCGCCGACGACGCAGACGCGTTGGGCTTGCGCAGGTTGACGGCCATCAGGGCGATGGCGACGACGAGGAGGGCGATGATGATGATGTTCATGATTGGTTGAACGAACCTTTCCGGATGAAGTGTGCGGTGGTCGCGAAAGTGCTGATCACGGGGTGTAAACGCCCTCGGCGGCGATCACCTTGCCGTCGATGATCGTGAGCAAATACCAACTACGGATCGGGGAGTCGGCGACCTCCTCGCCGGTCTGGACGATCTCCCACAGTCGGGTCGGGGCAACGAAGGCGTCACGTAGGGTTCCGTCGTCGGTCGGGTAGAGAAACACCGAGGTGTACAGCAGGTCGTCGAGGTACGCGGGGTAGAGCTGGTCGCCCCCGGCCACCCGGGTGATCCCGTAGTTGTCCCAACACACGTCCTCGCTGTCGCCGAAAACTTCACGGCAGGCGTCGATGCCGAAGTGCACCTGCGCCACGTCGAAGTTGAAGCCCCGTACGTCCTCGTCGAACACCCCCTGCAGATAGCCCCAGTAGAGGCCGTCGGGGAGACTGACGTCGATGCGGTTGCCGACCACCCAATCCGGTTCGATCGGAGCCGAGTGAGCGGGGGGAACGGGGGCGTCGACCACCGTCCAGTCATCGAGTAGTTGGTCGAATTCGACGTCCCCGAGGGTGTCGCTGTGCACCGTGATCGGTGGAGCCACCGTGGAGACGATGGGGGAGGTGTCGGCCACCGGGGTCGAGTCGGTCACGTCCGGGGCCACCGTGGTTTCGATCGGTACCACCGTGCCGGGCGTCGGGTCTTTCGCGCCCCACCAGTAGTACGCGGCGCCAGCAGCGGCGACGGCAACGACGACCAAGAGTGGTAGTCGCGACCGTCGCGACTGTTTGCGCCTCCGGGACTTCTTCTTGGCCACGGGAGAAGTCTGTCAGAGTTTCCGCAGTCGCACGTCGCTGACCCGGTGGTCGGCACCCTTGCGCAACACGAGCGAGGCCCGCTCGCGGGTGGGTTCGATGTTCTCGCGCAGGTTCAGCCCGTTGATACCACCCCAGATGCCCCGCGCCGTGGCGATGGCCTCGTCACGCGAGAGATGGGCGAAGTGCCGGAAGAAGCTGTCGGGGTTCTGGAACACCGAGTCGCACAGGCTCAAGAACCGATCGACGTACCACTGCTCGATGTCGGTCTCGTCGGCGTCGATGTAGATCGAGAAGTCGAAATAATCGCTCACGAATTCGGCGGCGTCGCTGCCGGGCGCGCCGACCTGGAGCACGTTCAGACCCTCGAGGATCAAGATGTCGGGTTGACGCACCGTGACGCACTCGCCCTCGACGATGTCGTACACGACGTGGCTGTAGACGGGCGCCTGCACTTCGGCGCGACCGCTCTTGAGTTCGCGGAGGAAGCGCAGGAGGTTTCGGGTGTCGTAACTCTCGGGGAACCCCTTGCGATTCATGATGCCGCGTTCCTCGAGGACCGCGTTAGGATGCAGGAAACCGTCGGTGGTGATGAGGTCGACCTTGGGGTGATCGGGCCAACGGGCGAGTAGTGCCTGCAGGATGCGCGCGAACGTGCTCTTGCCGACCGCGACACTGCCGGCCACACCGATGACGTAGGGCATCTTGGGTGCGAGGGTGCCGAGGAACGTGGCGCTCACCTTGTGCAGGTTCTGCGTGGCCGACACGTAGAGATTCAAGAGTCGGGTCAACGGCAGGTACACCGCCGCCACCTCGTCGAGATCGATGCGCTCGTTGATGCCACGGAGGTCCTCGAGGTCGGTCTCGCGCAGGGTCATGGGCGTCGCCGCGCGCAACTCGGCCCACTGGCGACGATCGAACGAGACGTAACGCTCAGTCACGGCGGAAACGCTACTTCCCCGGCGACACGGCGCCCGGTCCGGCCGTGAGCACCTCGACACCGGTGTCGGTCACGAGGACCATGTGCTCGAACTGAGCGGTGCGCTTGCCGTCGGCGGTGACGGCGGTCCAGTCGTCGTCCCACATGTGGAACTGCCACGTGCCGAGGGTGATCATGGGCTCGATCGTGAACACCATGCCCGGCTTCATGATCATGTTGTTGCGGGGGTCGTAGTAGTGCAGAACCTGAACGTCGGTGTGGAACTGCTCACCGATGCCGTGGCCGATGAAGGCCCGCACCACGCCCATGCGATGCGTCTTGGCGTGGTCCTCGATCGCTTTTCCGATGTCGCTGAGCGGACGTCCCGGTACGACCGCTTCGATACCGCGCCACATGCATTCTTCGGTGACCTTCACCAGTCGGCGGTCGACATCGCTCACGTCGCCGATCATGAACGTGGCGTTGGTGTCACCATGAACTCCG
>JBJTFY010000288.1:0-3699 GCA_046093625.1 Actinomycetota bacterium | reverse complement strand
CACCGGCCCGGCGGCCGTCGACCCCAGCCGCGAGGACGCAGCCCGCCGGGCCGGTGAGGCCGTGGTGAACCAGTTGCGCCTCGGTCTGCGTCCGCGCGACATCCTCACGAAGAAGGCGTTCGAGAACGCCATCGCGCTCGCCAACGCGCTGGGCGGAAGCACCAACGCGGTGTTGCACCTGTTGGCCATCGCCAACGAAGCCGGGGTCGAGCTCGAACTCGAGGATTTCAACCGCATCGCGGCCCGGGTGCCGCACATCGCCGACATGAAGCCCGGCGGCCGGTTCCACATGACCGACCTCCACCGCGTCGGTGGAGTGCCCGTGGTTCTCAAGCATCTGCTCGACGCCGGGTTGATTCACGGCGACGTCATGACCTGCACGGGCAAGACGATGGCCGAGAACCTCGCCGAGATCGACCCTCCCGCGCCCGACGGTGTGGTGGTGCACCCGCTGTCGTCGCCGATCAACGCCGAGGGCGGATTGCTGGTGTTGCGCGGATCGCTGGCCCCCCGGGGGAGCGTGGTGAAGGTGGCCGGACTCACTCCCGAGCAACGCCTCTTCGAGGGCACGGCGCGCGTTTTCGACGGCGAGGACGGCGCGATGGCGGCGATCATGGCGGGGGAGATCGAACCGAACACGGTGCTCGTGATCCGCTACGAAGGCCCCAAGGGCGGCCCGGGCATGCGAGAGATGCTCGCCATCACCGGCGCGCTCAAGGGCGCCGGCCGCGGCTACGACTGCGCCCTCATCACCGACGGCCGGTTCAGTGGTGGCACCTGGGGATTCTGCATCGGACACGTCGCACCCGAGGCCGTCGACGGTGGCCCGATCGCGTTCGTTCGCGACGGCGACCGGATCAAGATCGACGTGGCCAGCCTCGCCCTCGACCTGTTGGTCGACGAGGGCGAGTTGGCGCGCCGTCGGCAGGGTTGGACACCGAATCCTCCGCGTTTCACGAGCGGTGTGTTGGGCAAGTACGCCCGACTCGCCCAGGGCGCCGAGAAGGGCGCGATCACGAACTTCGTCTGACGATCGCGCGCCAGCCGTTCAACACCGCACCGTTGACACCGGTGGCCACGATGATGAAGGCGGTCGCGGTTCCGTCGTCGAACACGAAGCGACGCAAGACCATGCCGAGGGCCACGGTGACGACCCACACGACGACCCCGGTGCGCGCGGCGCTCGGCTCGGCCCAGGCCCGCGCCGCCACCGTGCCGACCGCGAGAGCGATCAGGAACGGCGCGGCCGTCTCGATGACACCGGCCGCGGCGACCCCTTCGTCGTGGTTACGCCGTCCGATGACGACGAACACGATGACTCCGATCACATCGGCCGTGACCGACCACAGGAACGCGCGATTTCTCATGGCGTCGCTTTCTCGATCGTGACGATCGCGTTGTAATCGGGGATCCGACTGGCGTCGTCGTTGAGTTCGGCCGCGATGAGAGCGTTGCCCTCGGGCCAGTGCACCTGCACCGAGTTGCGCGGCAGGTCGACGATCTTCGCGGTCGCCCGCATGCTGCCCACCGCACTGCGCAACACCACGGGCGAACCCTCCGCCAGACCGAGCCGGGCGGCATCGCGTCGGTCGACGTACACGGCGTCGCGTTCGGCGCCCGTGAGCGGATCGCGCTCGGCGAACACCATGCTGTTGAACTGTTTGCCTCGGCGCGTCGACAAGAAGAACGAACCGGCGGGCACGACGGGCGGTCGCACACTCACCGCGGTGAAACGGGCCCGCCCCCCGGGCACGGGGAAGTCGCCCCCGGCGCACAGGTGGCGTCCGCCGTATTGCACGGCGTCGTGCGTTCGCTCGAGACGTTCGATCCCCTCGTACATCGGCACGACGCGGGCGATCTCGGTGCGCAGCGCACGATTGTCGGGCCAAGCGAAGGCGGCCGCGGCCGCGGGGGCGACGCGCGCGGCGAGGTCGGCGAAAATCCGCCATTCGCTACGCGCCTCGCCCGGGGGCTCGATGACCTGGGGACTGAAGGCGATCTGGTGCTCGGTGGTGGTGCTCGTTCCGCCACACTCCTGCTCGTACCGCGTCGCGGCCGGCAGCAAGATGACGTCGTCACCGTCGAGGAACATCTGCGAGGTCAGAACGATGTCCTGGTGCACGCGCAGTGGGACCCGGTTCAACGCACCGGCGACCCGTTGCGGATCGGGCATCACGTCGAGGAAGTTCGACCCGTCGAGGAACAACACGTCGATCTCGTCGCGCTCGGCGGCCAACACCATCTCGGGTGCGGTCAGACCCGCGGTGTCGGGAACGTCGAAGCCCCAGGTCCTCGACAGTTCGGCGGCGCTCTCGGGCGACACGGTGACGCCGCCCGGGAACGCAGTGGAGTACGCGCCCATCTCGGCCCCGCCCTGCACGCCGGAGTGTCCGCGGATGGGCATCAATCCCGCGCCGTCGCGCCCCACGTTTCCGCGCGCCAAAGCGACGTTGACGATCGCCTGCACGCCCTCCACGCCGTGTCGGTGTTGCGTGATGCCCATGCTCCAGACCAACACCGACGACCGAGCGGTGCCGTAGAGATCGGCGAGGTCGTCGAGGGTCGTGCGGTCGATGCCGGCGTCGTCGAGTAGTTCGTCGAGATCGAGCGGGGCCAGATGTCGCTCGAGTTCGGTCCATCCGGTCGTGTGGGCGTCGATGAACCCGCGGTCGACCGCGCCCCGTTCGATCAGACGTTTGAGCAGCGCATTGGCCAGCGCGACGTCACCTTCGGGGCGAACGGGCACGTGGAGATCGCACAACTTGGTGCCGAACAGGAACGATTCGGCCTTGGACGGCACCCAGTAGCGCTCGAGTCCGGGCTCGAGGTACGGATTGATCACCACCACCTTGGCCCCGTTGCGCTTGGCCTCGTAGAGGTACTTCGTGAACACGGGTTGGTTGTTCGCGACGTTGGCGCCCCACAGCACGACGAGATCGCTCTCGATCACGTCCTGCAGGCTGCACGTGCTGGCCGCCACGCCGATCGTCGATTTGAGTCCGATGGTCGAGGGTGCGTGGCACGTGCGGGCCGCCGAGTCGATGTTGGCCACGCCCATCGCGCGGGCCGCCTTGCCGGCGACGTAGTACGACTCGTTCGTCAGCCCGCGACTCGTGAGGTAGATCGCGCTGCGCTCACCACCGGCCACCTTGATCGCCGCGGCGACGGCGTCGAGCGCCTCGTCCCAGTCGATGCGCCGGAAACCCTTCTCGCCGCGCCGCCGCCGCATGGGGAACGCCAAGCGACCCATCTCGCGCAACTCGGTGCCGGAGCGTTTGGCCAGCCAACTGACGTCGGACAACACCGAGTGGTCGAACGGCTCGGCGCAGTTGACCTCCAGCAACTTGAGGCGGGTCGTGCAGAGGTGGATGCCGTCGAGGGTCCAATCGTGGAATCCGGCCACCCCGAGGGCGCAACCGTCGCAGACGCCCTCGCTGAGAATGCGCCACGCTTTGCGGGGGGTGCGGCGCACGTTCACCGCCACCCGAACCATCTCGGCGAGGTGGTTCGGCTTGGTGTGCCCCAATCCGTTGGGGGCCAGGCTGACCCACGACGTGGGCTTCCAACGCCGTGAGGCCACGGCCGGCCTCACATCTCTTCGTAGTACTCGCGACCGAGATGGGTGATGACGTCCTCGCCCATCATCCAGCGCAGCGTGTTCTTGAGCTTGGTCAACTGGATGAAGAGGTCGTGCTCGGG
>JBJTFY010000287.1:0-4401 GCA_046093625.1 Actinomycetota bacterium | reverse complement strand
CTCGGCCACCGGGTCGACCCGTATGGGACGTGCCGTGGCACCGGTCGTCGCCGAGCGTTTCGGTCGCGCCTTGCTGGAGTTGGGCGGCAACAACGCCGCGATCGTCGCGCCGTCGGCCGATCTCGATCTCGTCGTTCGTGGGGTCACCTTCGCCGCCGCGGGAACCGCGGGGCAACGGTGCACGACCCTGCGTCGACTCATCGTCCACCGCTCGCGGCGCGACGAGGTGCTCGAGCGCATCGGACGCGCCTACGGGCAACTGCGGGTCGGCAACCCGCTCGACGCCTCGACCCTCGTGGGTCCGCTGATCGACCGCGCGGCCGGTGCGGCGATGACCGCGGCGATCGAGCAGGCCGTCGCCGACGGAGGTGGGGTCGTCGCGGGCGGAGAGCGTTGTCTCGACGACCTCGCACCCGACGCGGCGTACCTGCGTCCCGCGATCGTGGCCATGCCCGACCAGACCGCGATCGTGCGCACGGAGACCTTCGCACCGATTCTCTACGTGATGGCGTACGACGATTTCGAACAGGCCGTGGCGATCCAGAACGACGTGCCCCAGGGGCTGGCTTCGTCGATCTTCACCACCGATCTGCGTGAGGCCGAGCGCTTCACCGGACCGGCGGGCAGCGACTGCGGCATCGCCAACGTGAACATCGGCCCGTCGGGAGCCGAGATCGGTGGTGCCTTCGGCGGCGAGAAGGAGACCGGCGGAGGTCGCGAGAGCGGAAGTGACGCCTGGAAGGCCTACATGCGCCGACAGACCCAGACGGTCAACTACTCGAACGATCTTCCACTGGCCCAAGGCGTCGTCTTCGAGTGAATCGCCGGTGGTGGAGCATCGGTCACAGTGCCAGAGAGCTCCCGCCCGGGACCACCGTCGGAGTGCTGGGTAGTCTGACGGCATGATCTCGTCGTCCGAGCGTCATCCCGCCTTCGAGGAGTACTGCGAGTGCATCTTCGAGCTGCACGAGGACGACCTCGACGTGATCCGGGCCCGCATCGCCGAGCGGCTCAACGTGAGTCGCGCGTCGGTGTCCCAGATGATCGAGAAGATGACCAAGGTCGGACTCGTCGTCTCGAACGACAACACGATCGCGCTCACCGCCGAGGGTCTCGCTCTGGCCAATCAGGTCGTGCGCCGACACCGTCTCGCCGAGCGTTTCCTCACCGACATCCTCGGTCTCAGTTGGTCCGACGCGCACCGCGAGGCCGGCAAGTGGGAGCACGTCATGAGCGACGAGGTCGAATCGGCCATGAACCGCGTGTTGGGCGCCCCCACCACGTGCCCCCACGGCAACCCGATTCCCGGCTCGAGTTACATCGACCCCAACGCGGTTCCACTGGCCCGGGTGGCCGTGGGCGATCACTTCGTGGTGTCGCGCATTCCCGAGGAGCTCGAGTTCACCCCCGGCCTGCTCGACTTCCTGCAACAGGCGTGCATCCTGCCCGGCCACCATGGCGAGGTCTCGGCCAAGCCGGACGACGGCACGATGTCGGTCCTGATCGACGGTCGGACCGTCGCCGTCGACGCCTTCTCGTCCGCGCGCATCCTGGTCACGGTCTGACGATGACCCGTCGCGTCGCTCTGCTGGCGATCGTGCTCGTGGCGTCGTCGGCCTGCGCACCGACGACTTTCGACACCTCGGAAACCACCACCATCGCGGTCGCCAACACCACCACGGTCCCGAGCGGGCCGGCGAGCGAGCTGCTCCCCCGCCTGGCCGAACGGATGGTGCAGTTGTCGTCGTACATCGGACCCAACGCCTCGGGCAAGACCGCGAGCGGCAAGACCGAACTCCTCGCCGAGATCGAGGCGATCTGGGCCGCCGCCGAGACCGAGGTGGCCGCGACGAGCCCGTCGTCGGCCGAGTCGATCGGTCGCATGGTGGACCTCGCACGGACCGCCGTCGAACGCAACCGACCGGCCGATGCCGACAAGGCCGCCAAGGTCGCCGGTCAGGTCATCGCCGAGTACGTCGGCTAGTCGCGCATCGGCGCGGGCAACGCCTCGGCGTGCACGACCGTGAGCCGTTGCGTCGAGCGCGTGAGGGCCACGTACAGAGCGCGCATGCCCTGAGGCTCGGCGGCCACGATGTGCGCCGGCTCGACCACCACCACGCCGTCCAGTTCGAGGCCCTTCACCAATCCGACGGGAACGATCGTGACCCCGGCGTCGAGCGCCACGGTGGCGGCCCGGCCGTGCTCGAGACCGATGGCGGTGAAGTGATCACTCAGCGACGGCGCCATCGCGTCGGGAACCACCACCGCCACGTTGCCCCCGCCCACGGCCTCGACGATCGCACGGGTCTCGGCGACGACGGCGGTGAACAAGTCGGTCGGGCGTTCGACGGCGATGATGCGCGGCGGTGCGACACCCTCGCGCACGGCGCGGGGGGCCACGAGACCGGGAGCCGCGGCGTGCATCACCCGGGTCGCCAACTCCATGATCTGTCCGGGGATGCGGTAGCCGACGGACAGCCCGATGACCCGACTCGGCTTGCGCTCCGGTAGATGATCGAGCACGTCGTTCCACGAGTCCGGAGCGTGGGCACCGGTGGCCTGGGCGAGATCGCCCACGACCGTCAACGAACCCGACAACGATCGCCGCGTGACCATGGCCAACTGCATCGGGCTCAGGTCCTGCACTTCGTCGACGACGATGTGCCCGTAGGTGCGGATCTCGTCGGACTCCTCGACTTTCCCCTGACGATTGGGCATCGGTCCGAGATGCACGCGGGCCTCGTCGAGCAGCGCGGCGTCGGCGGCCGTCCACCTCACGTCGTCGAGACTCTCGGATCGCGCGCGATACAGCGACGACACCTCGTCGTCGGTGAACCGGCCGGCATTGGCGAGCCGCAGCAGAGCCTTGGACCCGAACAGATCGTGCAACAGTTGCGCCGGAGTGAGGCGCGGCCAGATTCGGTCGATCAACGCCCGCGCCTCGTCATTTCCGCGCAGGCCGTCGCGCACCATCGCGCCGGTCACCTCCTCGTCGCGCAAACTCGCCGCCAGCGTCTCCCAGATCTCGTTCTCCACCCAACGCACGGCCGGGTTGTGACGGTGGAATCGGCGTCGTGCGCTCTTGATGATGCGCTCGCTGTCCTCCGCCCGTAGCCGAACGAAACCACGACCGAACGCGAAGCGCACGTCCTCGCGAAGCGGGCGCTGACGGTCCTTGACCGCCTTGCGCACGAAGTCCGACATGCGCTCGTCGCCCTTGACGCGTGCCGTCGACGGCGCATCGGGCGCGCCGTGACCCGAGGTGATCCACCGCACGTCGGGCACGAGGTCCTGCAGGATCACCTGTTCGACCCCGGCCTCGCCGAGCGACGGCAACACGCGTTCGATGTATCGCAGGAAGACCCGGTTCGGACCGATGACCAACACGCCCTGGTCCTCGAGCGGAAAGCGATTGGTGTAGAGCAGGTACGCCGCCCGGTGCAGGGCGACGACCGTCTTGCCGGTGCCCGGGCCACCTTGAACCACGAGCACACCACCTTGGGGCGATCGGATGATCTCGTCCTGCTCGGCCTGGATCGTGGCGACGATGTCGCCCAACTGGCCGGAGCGACCACGCTCGATGGACGCCAGCAACGTGCTGTATCCGCGCAGGCCGGTGGACGTCTGGGTGGCCCCGCCGTCGAGTCCGTCGTCGTGACCGACACCCAAGTGACTGCCGCCGAACAACTCGTCCTCGATGCCCTGCAGGGTGCGGCCCTGCACGACGAAGTGGCGACGCCGCGCCAAACCCATGGGGTCGCGCCCGGTGGCGCGGTAGAAGGGTTCGGCGACCGGGGCGCGCCAGTCGACCACGATCGGCTCGCGATTCGCGTCCGACACCGCGAGCCGTCCGATGTGGAAACTCTCGATCGCGGTGGTCGCCTCCTCGGCCTCGGCGAGTCGGTCGATGCGTCCGAAGACGAGCGCGGCATCACCGAGGTCGAGATCGGTGAGTCGCTTGACCAGCGCCTCGTCGATGGCGTTGCGCTCGAAGCGGTTCTGGAACGTGCCGCCCGTTCCGGACTCGGTGAGTTCGCGCATCTTCCAGGCATCGGAGCGACTGGCCTCGAGGCACGCGTAGGCGTGGTCGATGTAGGCCTGTTCCTCGTCGAAGTCCGGGTGCTGTGCTGTCATCCGTCGTCTCTTGCTCGGTCGTTTCGGGGGTCTCGGTACTCTACAAGCCGTCATGAGCAGGACGCCCACACCGAATGGCAAGTCCCCCGGGGGTGGCACGCCGGCGGTCGTGGCTCTCGAACGCGCCGGGGTCGCGTTCACCGTGCACGAATTCGCCTTCGAACCCGGCGAGCTCGGCTACGGCAAGGCCGCCGCGACGGCGTTGGGCGTCGACGAGTCACGGGTGTTCAAGACGCTGCTCGTCGAGACCTTCGCGGCCGTCGGTCC
>JBJTFY010000286.1:0-7519 GCA_046093625.1 Actinomycetota bacterium | reverse complement strand
ACGGTCGACCAACAACCAACCGTGGGAACCGGTGAAACCGGAGATCCAACGGACGTCCTCGCGCGCGGTCACCAACAGCGCGTCATTCTTGGCCAGATCGAGCGCGCGGGTCCCCCGGATGCGTGCCGTCATGATCGACGGCCGACGACCAGGGCCAGCAACGCCGACGCGGCGATCTCGTACCCGCTCAGTCCGAGTCCGGCCACCGCCACCACCGCGACCGGGGCGATCACGCTCGTGCGGCGGAACGACTCGCGGGCGTGGGGATTCGAGATGTGAACCTCGCCGACCGGCCCGGCGTAGGCCTTGAGGGCGTCGTGCAACGACCACGAGTAATGGGTGAGCGCACCGGCATTGATCAGGATCGCATCGTGCACGCCGCGCGCCGCGTGGATCGCGTCGACGAGAACCCCTTCGTGATTCGACTGCGCACAGGCGAAATCGACCCCGCTCGCCGCGCAACGGTCGCGCACCACCGCTTCGTAATCGGACAGGGTCGCCGATCCGTAGACATCCGGCTCACGGGTCCCGAGGAGATTGAGATTCGGCCCGTGGAGCAACAACAAGGAGGACACGGTCACAAACTACCCAACGCCGGGGGAACGGGAGTTTTCAGATCAGGAAGGACGCGAGCGCGCCACGCACCACGTCCTCGGGTACGCGGGCTACCACGCGAAGTCCACCGGGACCGTCGAGGACGAAGGTGAGTCCGTCGAGCGACTTCTTGTCACGTCGCATGAAGTCCAGGAGTCGGTCGGGATCCTGCCCCCGGGGCGGTCTGGTCGCCAGCCCGTATTCGGCACCGACCACGCGCTCGTGCACGTCGACCCGGGCGTCGTCGATGAGGCCGAGGGCGCGAGCGAGATGGGCTGCAAAAACGACACCGATCGCCACGGCTTCGCCGTGCGCCAACTCGTGCCCGCCCGCGGACTCCAACGCGTGTCCGAGGGTGTGCCCGTAGTTCAGGAGCGCACGAACCCCGCCCTCACGTTCGTCGGACGACACGATGGCGGCCTTGATGCGGGCGCACTCGACGATGCGGTCGACGAGGGGAAGAGCCAGGAGGTCGAGTCCCGACATGAAGTGGTATTTGGCGACCTCACCGAGTCCGCAGCGCATCTCGGCGTCGGGCAGCGTGGCGAGATGGTCGGTGTCGCACACCACCGCCCTCGGCTGCCAGAAGGCACCGACGAGGTTCTTGCCGTCGGGGAGGTTCACGCCGGTCTTGCCGCCGATCGCGGCGTCGACCATCGCCAACAGTGAGGTGGCCACGTGCACCACGGGGGTGCCGCGGTGCCCACTGGCCGCGGCGAATCCGGCCAGATCGGTCACCATGCCGCCGCCGACCCCGATCACGACGTCGGCGCGGGTGAGGCCGGCGCGGGCGAACTCGCGGCAGACCCGCTCGATCGTGCCGAGGTTCTTCGCGTCCTCCCCCCGAGGTATCTCGACCGTCGTGGTCTGCAACCCGGACAGGGAAACCGTGGGTAGACCGGTCTGGGTCACGATCACTGCACGTTGCGCGCCGTCGGGCAACAACGATGCGACCTCGCCCGAGGCGCCCGGTCCGACGACCACGGGATACGAGCGGTCGCCGAGTTCGACGATGATGCGCTGGGTGGTCACGGCGCCTCGATCAGGCGCTGGCACACGTCGGCCACCGCCTCGGGACTCATCCCGTCGACGTCGACGCGGAAACGGCTGGCCTCGGCGTAGATCGGTCCTCGCGCGGCCTCCATGGCGGTCAACTTACCGAGCGGGTCGTCGTCGACGAGGGGACGGTGAGCCGCGCCCCGCGTCACCCGCTTGGCCAACGTCTCCGGGTTCGCGGCCAACCAGATTCCGAGGTGCGAAGCCACGAGCCGTCGGGACTCCGGGTCGAGCACGGCCCCGCCACCGGCGGCCACCACCGAACGGTTCGGGGATTCGAGGATCCGGCGCACGACGTCTTTCTCGATCCGGCGGAAACCCTCCTCGCCGTCGTCGGCGAAGATCTGGCGAACGGTTCGCGCGGACTCGCGTTCGATCTCGGCGTCGGTGTCGACGAAGGCCAATCCGAGTCGACGGGCCAGACGACGCCCGACCGTCGACTTGCCGCTGCCCATCAGACCGACGAGCACCACGTGTTCGACGGCGGTCATCCGCCGACCGCGGAAGCACGCGCGTTCCGCACGAATTCGGGCACCGAATCGCCACCGAACTTGCGTTGCGCCTCGGCGGCGAGGACGAGGGCGACCATCGTCTCGGCGACGACCCCCATGGCGGGGACGGCGGTGACGTCGGTTCGCTCCTTGAACGACACGCCCGACTCCTTCGTCACCACGTCGACGGTCGGCAGACTCGGCTTGTTGAGCGTGGCGAGCGGTTTCATGGCCGCGCGCACCACGAGCAGGCCGCCGGTGCTGATTCCGCCCTCGGTCCCTCCGGCCAGGGTGGTCTCCCGTTCGTACGAGCCCGTGGCGTCGTTCCAACGGATCGGGTCGTGGGCCGCACTCCCCCGTCGTCCGGCCACCTCGAAACCATCGCCGATCTCGACGCCCTTCACGGCCTGGATGCTCATGATCGCCTGGGCCAGCAAGGCATCGAGTTTGCGATCCCAGTGCACGTGACTACCGAGACCGACCGGAAGGCCGTAGCCGAGTACCTCGACCACTCCGCCGAGACTGTCGCCGTCCTTGGCCGCGGCTTCCACCTCGGCGACCATCCGTTGGGCGCCTTCGGTGTCGAACGAACGCACCGGTGACTCGTCCACCGCGGCGAGGTCTTTCGGCGTGGGGCGCCGACCGTCGGTCCGGGCGCCGCCCATCTGCACCACGTGGGAGATCACGTCGACGCCGATCTCGCGCAACAGCAGTTTGGCCACGGCGCCGGCGGCCACCCGGGCCGCCGTCTCCCGGGCGCTGGCTCGTTCGAGCACGTCGCGGGCGTCGGTGAAGCCGTACTTCTGCATGCCGGCCAGATCGGCATGACCGGGTCGTACACGGGTGAGCGGAGCCTTCGTCGAACCCGGTGCGGGACTCATCTCCTCGTGCCATTTGTCGGAGCGCGTCCACTCGGTGTTCTCGATCTCGATGGCCACCGGCGAACCGAGGGTGCGACCGTGGCGCACGCCTCCGAGCAACACGACCTCGTCGACCTCGAAACGTTGACGCGGACCCCGTCCGTAGCCGAGTCGTCGACGGGCCAACTCGCCCCGGACGTCTTCCACCGTCACCGGAAGGCCAGCGGGCAGCCCCTCGACGATGACGACGAGGGAACGACCGTGCGACTCTCCGGCGGTGAGGAATCTCAACATCGTGGTCAGGATACCGGTCGCGACTCGAGGGCCCGTCGAGCGGCTTCGGTCATCATCGTCGTATCGGGCCGCATCCCGGTCCAGAGCACCTGCTGGCGAACGGCTTGATGGATCAACATCCGCAGCCCGTCCACCGTGGCGCACCCCGCCGCACGCGCGCGACGCAGGAGCTCGGTCTCCAGAGGGTGGTACACGATGTCGACCACCACGAGGTCGGATCGCCACAGGTTGCAGTCGAGAGGCGTTTGCCGACTTCCCATGCCGACGTTCGTCGCGTTGACGAGCACGTCGGAGTTCGACACTTCGTCGGCCAGGAACCCGGCACTCACGAGTGTCACCGGCTCCCCCATCGTTTCGACGAGGGATCGCGCGGTGTCGACGGTGCGGTTACTGACGCCGACGCGACCAGCACGGTGTCGCACGAGCGCCTCGACGATCGAACGCGCGGCGCCGCCGGCCCCGAGCACGAGAAAGCGCGAACCGTCGATCGACACCCCGGCTTCCACCAGGGCGTCACAGAAACCGTCGCCGTCGGTCGTGTGCGCGCGGGTGCGCCCCGTCTCGTCGATGGTCACGGTGTTGGCGCTCGCCAACAATGCCGACGTCGCGTCGACCTCGTCGACCAACGCGCAAATGGCGTTCTTGTGGGGCATGGTGACGCTCAAGCCGTGGAGGGTCGTTCGCGAAAGATCGGACACGAACGCCGCCAGACCCTCGGGCGGAACGTCGATCGCCGAGTAGTCCCAATCGACACCGGTGCTACGGAATCCCGCGGTGTGTATCGCCGGGGAGAGGCTGTGCGTCACCGGGTGTCCGATGACGGCGGCGTGGCGGGTGCTCACAGGATGCCGGCCTCGATGGCCTTCTGGACGTTCTTCAAGTGCTGCTCCTCGGTGACGGCGAAGGCGTGTCGGCCGTCCTCGTCGGCGAGCACATAGTAGAGAAGTCGGCATTTCTCATCGGCGGGAATATCCGCGCAACGGGCGTCGCCCGGCACCGGATTGGGGGCCGGGTCGAGAGCCGCCGCGATGGACTCTCGTCCGGGGTTCGCGATCGGGGTCGGGGGCAACCCGGGGTGCAAATACGTGTTGTACGGCGAGTCGAGGGCCTTCAGTTCGGCGAAGGGGGTCTCGGGATCGTGACCGTAGAACAGGGTCGCGTCGATCTCGAGGTTCATTCCGAGTTCGAGCCGGTTGTAGATCACCCGTGCGATGAGATCGCGATCGTCGTCGAGTTTCGCCTCGCGCTCGATCATCGACGCAACGATCAACACCTCGTACGCCGTCCGACCCACCAGGGCGACCGAATCGTCGAGGCCCTCCTGTCGTCCGACGCGTTCCATCAGCGCGACCATGTCGCGGAGCACCTGATCGGACGTCGAGTTCCCGGCGATGAAGTACGTGTCGGGGAACAAGAGACCCTCGACCGACGTCACTCCTTCCGGTTGATAGGCGGACCGCACCGCCGACGGGGTTCCGTCGAGACCGGCCGCGGTGATCAGATCCGCCTCCGACAGCGAACCGATCTCCTTCGACACTCGGGCCGCGATCTGCGCCGCCGTGAACCCTTCGGGCAAGGTGACCTTGAAGTACGTCTCGTTGGGCGGTGTCCGCAAGACCCTCAGGAGATTCCCCAGATGGTCACGCGGGCGCATCGTGTAGAAACCCGGAACCACGTCGAGTCCCCCTTCCTCCTCGACGTAGCGGCGAAAGGTTCCGTCGTCGACGATGAAACCGGCCTCCCGCAGACCCCTCGAGAGTGCGACGAGGTCGGTCCCCTCGACCACCTCGTACACCGCGGCCGCCCCGGGGTCGCCGGGCGGATTCACCTTGCGCAGGTAGTTCCATTGATCGAGCCCGAACCAGAGGATGCCGATCGACAGAACCGCCATCGCGGCCCAGAGCACGGAACGTCGCCATCTCCGCCACACGGCCGATTGGAGTCGCACCTCGGGAAGGAGTCGATCCCGATCGGTGTTCATGTCGGACGGCCCCGGTCGAGCCACGCCTGCAACATCACCGCCGCGGCCACGCGGTCGACGTGCTCGCGCCGTCGACTCGCCGAGATGTTCGCCTCCCGCAACACCCGATCGGCCGCGACCGTCGTCATCCGCTCGTCGAACATCACCACGGGCACGTCGATCACCGTACCGAGCCGCTCGGCTTCGCGCCGGGCGGCCTCGGCAGCCGGACCCTCACGACCGTCCATCAATATCGGTAGCCCGATCACCACGACGACGGCCTCCTCGGACACCACCAGGGCCGCGATCGCCTCGTGATCGAGGCGCACCGATCGGGCACGGTGGATCGTGGTCAACGGTGACGCGATCGTTCCGCCGAGGTCGCTCACGGCGACCCCGATTCGCTTCGTCCCGAGATCGAGACCGAGCGCCCGCATCAGCTCCGGGCCGCCTCCCGCGCCAACCGCAGGGCCTCGTCGATTCCCTCGGGGTTCTTTCCGCCGGCCGTGACGACGTCGCCCTTACCGCCTCCGCCACCACCTACGGCTCGGGCGGCGGAGCGGATGAGATCCGAGGCCGCGACGGGGAATCCGCTCGACACCGCGCTGACAAGCGACACCCCGCCGGTCGAGGACACCCCGCACAGGACCACCGCGCGCACCGAGGCCTGGGCGCGAACGGCCAGGGCCAACTCCCGCAGGTCCGCCGGCGACAGTCCGTCCACCCGCTCCACGACCACCCCGTCGACCGCCGAAGACACGAGTTCGCCGGCCCGACCGACGGCCAGACGACCCCGCAGCGACTTGTTCTCGTCCGCCAGCGAACGCAGCTCGTCGAGTTTGCGACCGATCCCCGTCAGCACCTGATCGCCCGCGCTTCCGACCAGACGTGCGGCCTCCAGCAAGGTGGATTCCTGTCCACGGGCGAGCTCGAGGGTGCGCGCCCCGGCGACCGCCTCGATGCGCCGCAGGTTCGCGCCGATGGATGATTCCGACACGACCTTGATGAGACCGATGTCGCCGGTCGCCGAAACATGGGTACCGCCGCACAATTCGACCGACGGTCCGGCCTCGAGGACGCGGACCCGGTCGCCGTATTTGTCTCCGAAGAACGCGATCGCCCCGCGAGCCGTGGCGGCGTCCTTGTCCATCTCGGTCGACGTCACCGAGGTGTTCCCCAACGTCACGCCGTTCGCGAGATCCTCGATACGACGGATCTCGTCGTCACCGACCGCCGCGTAGTGACTGAAGTCGAATCGCAAACGAACTTCGTCGACGAGCGAACCGGCCTGCTTCACGTGGTCGCCGAGCACCTCTCGGAGTGCCCAGTGCAACACGTGGGTCGCCGTGTGGTGTCGTCGGATCGCCGCGCGGCGGGACCGATCAATGCTCGCTTCGACCGTCTGACCCACGGCGATCTCACCGGCGACCACCAGACAAGCGTGGCGCCTCAATCCGGGGAGGGCGAACGTGGTGTCGAGCACCTCGAGCACACCGTCGGGACCGGTGATCCGACCGGTGTCACCGACCTGGCCACCGCTCTCGGCGTAGAACGGGGTGCGGTCCAAGAAGACCTCCGTCGTTCCGTCGCCGACGTCGACGATCCCGACGACGCGCGACGTGCTGACGTCGTCGGTGTATCCGACGAACTCGGTCTGACCCGATTCCTCGACGATCTCGCGGTAGAGGTCGATGCGATCCGCTGCGCCCGAGGCGTCCTTGCGGGCCGCTTTGGCGCGCTCGCGTTGCCGGGCCATCTCGGACTCGAAGCCGGCGATGTCGACGGTCATGTCGCGCTCGGCCACGATCTCCTCGGTGACCTCGAGGGGGAACCCGGACGTGTCGTGCAACAAGAACGCGGGGCCACCCGACAAACCGCGCGACTCGCGCGCCGCGGAGTCGAGTTCGTCGGACAAGATGCCGAGTCCGGTCTTGAGCGTCTGGCGGAAACGCTCCTCCTCCTTGGTCAGCACACCGAGGACGAAATCCTTCTGGCGAACGACGTCCGGATACGCCTCACCCATCACTTCGATCGCCGTCTCGACCATGCGGGGCATCACGAGGCTCTCGGTGCCCAACATGAACGCGTGGCGAACCGCACGCCGGATGATGCGTCGCAAGACGTAGCCCCGACCCTCGTTCGACGGAAAGACCCCGTCGGAGACGAGCATGGTGCTCGACCGCGCGTGCTCGGCCAGAACCCGCAAGCTGAACGACGCCCGATCGTCGTAGTCGCCGATCACGTACCGGGCACCGGTGGCCGAC
>JBJTFY010000285.1:0-7258 GCA_046093625.1 Actinomycetota bacterium | reverse complement strand
TCTGCTTCTCGACGAACCCCTGTCCGCATTGGACGCCCGTGTGCGATCCAACCTCCGCGATGAAATCAAGAGAATCCAACGCGAAACGGGAATCACCACTCTCTTCGTCACCCATGATCAGGACGAGGCTCTCGCAATGAGCGATCGTGTCGGCGTCATGTCGAATGGTCGACTCGAACAAGTGGGCACACCGCACGAGGTCTACCAATCTCCGGCATCACCGTTCGTCGCCCGCTTCGTCGGCTCGATCAACGAGATTCCGACCGCGGCTGGGACCATCCTCGTCCGTCCCGAGGCGCTGGAGATCCACGACGACGTTGCGCGAGGTCAATGGGTCGGCACCGTGGTGGCCTCGACATTCCAGGGTCCGAGCACACTCATCGACGTTCGTCTCGATGTTGTCGATTCGCTCGCCCGGGTGCACACCGTCACCGGCACCTACACGGGTTCGCCGGGCGATCGGGTGTCGATCTCGATGCTCGGCAAGCATCTGCTCGCCGACCGGTGACCGACCACGTCAGGAGCCGACGACGATTCGACCGTCACGCGCGTCGACGGTGATGAATCCGTCCTCGGACACCTTGCCCTCGAGGATGAGCACCGACGCCCGGTCACCGATCTCGCGTTGGATCACCCGCTTCAGCGGACGAGCACCGAACGAGGGATCGAAGCCCTCGGCCGCCAGCAGGCTGAGTGCCGCCGGGGTCACCTCGAGCGTGATGCGCCGCGCCGCCAGTCGCTCGCGCAACTTGGCCAACTGGATCGCGACGATGTGGGTCAGATCGTCCTCGCTGAGCGACCGGAAGCGGATGATCTCGTCGATGCGGTTGACGAACTCGGGCTTGAAGTACTCCACCGGATCCACGGGGAGATTCGAGGTCATGACGATCACCGTGTTGGTGAAGTCCACGGTGCGACCCTGACCGTCGGTCAACCGACCATCGTCGAGGACCTGCAGGAGGATGTTGAACACGTCGGGATGCGCCTTTTCGATCTCGTCCAACAACACCACGCTGTAACTGCGTCGCCGCACCGCCTCGGTGAGTTGTCCACCCTCGTCGTAGCCGACGTATCCCGGAGGTGCTCCGACCAGTCGCGACACCGAGTGCTTCTCCATGTACTCGCCCATGTCGATGCGAACCATCGCTCGTTCGTCGTCGAAGAGGAACTCGGCGACGGCCCGCGCGAGTTCGGTCTTGCCGACCCCGGTAGGGCCGAGGAACAGGAACGAACCGATGGGCCGGTTCGGATCGCTCAACCCCGCGCGACTGCGACGGATGGCGTTCGACACCGCCGTCACCGCCTCGTCCTGTCCAATCACGCGACGATGCAGGAGGTCCTCGAGGTGGACCAACTTGGCCATCTCACCCTCCATCAAGCGGGTGACCGGCACCCCGGTGGCCTTGCTCACCACCTCGGCGATGTCCTCGGCGTCGACCTCCTCTTTCAACATGCGATTTCCGGTCTGCAGTTCGTCGAGGTGGGTGGTGGCCTCGGTGATGCGTCGCTCGAGTTCGGGGATGCGTCCGTAGCGGATCTCGGCGGCCACGTTGAGGTCGGACTCGCGTTCCACGGCGCCGCGAAGTTGCTCGAGTTCCTCCTTGAGGTTGCGAATGGCCGCGATGGCGTCCTTCTCCTGCTGCCAGTGTTCGCGCATGTCGGAACTCTGGATCTTGAGCAGCGCCAGTTCGTCGGTCAAGGATCCGAGACGCTCCACCGAGGCCGCGTCGGTCTCCTTCTCGAGGGCCACTTTCTCGATCTCCAACTGCAGCATGCGTCGCTCGACGACGTCGATCTCGGTGGGCAGCGAGTCGATCTCGATGCGCAACTTGCTGGCGGCTTCGTCGACCAGGTCGATCGCCTTGTCGGGAAGGAAACGGCTGGTGATGTAACGGTCGGAAAGCACCGCGGCGCTCACCAGTGCGGAGTCCTGGATGCGCACACCGTGGTGGACCTCGTAACGCTCCTTGAGTCCGCGCAGGATCGCGATGGTGTCCTCGACGGTGGGCTCGCCCACGTACACCTGCTGGAACCGGCGTTCGAGGGCGGGGTCCTTCTCGACGTACTTGCGGTACTCGTCGAGCGTGGTGGCACCGATCATGCGCAACTCACCGCGGGCGAGCATCGGCTTGATCATGTTGCCGGCGTCCATGGCACCCTCGGCCCCACCGGCGCCGACGATGGTGTGCAACTCGTCGACGAACGTGATGACCTCACCCGCGGCGTCGGTGATCTCCTTGAGAACCGCCTTCAGGCGCTCTTCGAACTCGCCGCGATACTTCGCCCCCGCCAGCAAGCTGGCGATGTCGAGCGAGATGAGTCGCTTGTTCTTCAACCCCTCGGGAACGTCGCCGTCGGCGATACGACGGGCCAGTCCCTCGACGATGGCCGTCTTGCCCACGCCGGGCTCGCCGATGAGCACGGGATTGTTCTGGGTGCGGCGACTGAGAACCTGGATCACCCGACGGATCTCGTCGTCGCGGCCGCACACCGGGTCGATCTTGCCCTCGCGAGCACGCTCGGTGAGGTCCTGCCCGTACTTCTCGAGGGCTTGGAACTTCTCCTCGGTGTTCTGATCGGTGACCCTAAGGCTCCCACGCACCACGCGCAACGCCTGGAGCAGTTCCTCGCTGCCGATTCCGAGGCGCTGATTCATGGCGAGCAGGAGGTGTTCGACGCTGAGGTAATCGTCCTTGAAGTCCTTCTGATAGCGCTCGGCCATCTCGAAGATGTTGTTGAGTTCTCGATTCATCCGGGGTTCGTCGCCCCCGTACGCCTTGGGCAACTTGGCCACGCGCTCGTCGCACTGGTTGCGGATCATCAAAGGAGCGAGGCCCAACTTGGCGAGCACCGCGGGCACGATCGTCTCGTCCTGACGCACGAGGGCACCGAGAACGTGGTCACCGGTGAGTTCCGGGTTCGACTGGGCCTTGGCCTGGTCGATGGCGGCGGCGACCGCCTCCTGGGTCTTGATCGTCCAATTCTTCGGGTTGAGTGCCATGTCACCGACCTCCGGGGGATTCTTCTCGTCGTGCGGCCACCGAGTTCAGCCACTGGACCGCGGCGGCGGTGAGTTCGGTGGTGCGCTTGTACTCCCGAACATCGTCGGGAAGTTGGCTCAACGCATCGGCCAAACGTCCGGCGTCGACGGGACGTTCGACCAGGTGCGAGAGCGGGCGGATGTACGTGCGAATCGTGAACAACACGCAGTTGGTCGATGCGAAGCGGCGAAGGGTCTCGCGCTCGACGCGCAGGAACAGTCGCTCGCCGGTGTCGGGGGATCCCACCGTCGGTAGCGCCGGCGGCACCGAGGCCGAACCGTCCATCGGCTGATACGGGTCGTCGGTGTCGAGCACGCCCCAACCGAGTCGCCAGAACGGCTTGTCCACCGACAGCCGCGCGAAGAACGACTCGATGGGGTCGCGCAACTGGTCGTTCAGGCGCTCGACGGGTGCGTGCACCTCCTCCATCGTGCGCCCGAGTTTCGACGTCAGATCCCAACGGTTCGGGAAACACACCGACCCGCCACCGAACACCAGGCGCCCGTCGCGTTCGACGAGCATCGCGAGATCCTCCTGCACCAGCCGTCCGGCGATGTCGAGCGGGTGCAACGACCACCGACCGTCCGCCGCCGGTGCCAGCGGCCAGCGTTCGCCCCGATGGAGGTTCACGATCACGTCACCGTCGCGGGTGAACCAATCGGGACGCGTGCGACACAGGTGCGCGGCCAGTTCACCCAGCACCTCGGCTCCCTCGGGCTCGGTGCCGTCGATCGTGGCCACCACGGTGCGGTGATGCTCGCGCAAGACCTCCCTCTTCGCGTCCATCTCGTGGTCGTAATCGTCACCGATCTGGATCCAGTCGGAGAGATCGAGTGGCCGCAGGGCCAGTCGCCACCGGAAAGGTCCGGCCACATAGGGCTGATAGTCGGGTGCGACGGTCATCTCACGACCTCTCGTCCCGTCGGAACACCGACGGCACCTGACCGAACACCGCCACACCCTGACGCAACGGCACGATGTCGACGGCCGTGCGCCGCTCGTGCTCGCTGATGGCGTGCGCCGCGAGCAGTCGCAGGCGATCCACCTCGTCGCGCAGTCGGGCCACCTCGGCCTCCAGGGCCATCACACGACGAATGCCTTCGACGTTCATGCCTTCGGCGGTGAGTTCGGCGATGCGTCGCAGGCGCGCGATGTCGATGTCGCTGTAACGACGATTACCGCCCTGGGTGCGCGCCGGTTGCAACAACCCTCGACGCTCGTAGATGCGCAGCGTCTGCGGGTGCATACCCGCCAACTGCGCCGCCACCGAAATGACGTAGATCGCCCGATCGTTGCCACCGCTCATGGACGTCATGTGTTCTCCCCCCGGAACATGTTCTCGCGCGACGGTCGAACCCCGAGTTCGGCCAATCGCTCGATCGCCGCACGTTGGGCGTCGTCGACCTCGGTCGGAACCATCACGTCGACGGTCACGATGAGATCCCCCTGACGCTTGTTGGTGTCGATCCCCCGACCTTTCACGCGGTGACGCGATCCGGTTTGAGTGCCGGCCTTGATACGCAACGTCACCCGCTCGCCCGACAAGGTCGGCACCTGGATGTCGGCCCCGAGTGCCGCCTCGGCGAAACCGATCGGCACGCGAACCGTCAGGTTGTCGCCGTCGCGTCCGAACACCGGGTGGGTTCCGACCTGGCAGATGATGAACAGGTCACCGGACGGGCCACCGTTGCGACCCGGGGTGCCCTTGCCGGGCAGTCGGATGCGCTGGCCGTCGGCGACACCCGCCGGCACCCGAACCTTCACCTCGCGGTTGCGTTTCTCGATGCCGCTTCCCCGACACACTCCGCACGGGGTCTCGATGATGGTTCCCGTGCCACCGCAACGACCACACGGCGACGCGAACGAGAAGAAACCCTGGTTGTCGTCGACCTGACCGCGACCGCCACATTGACCACACGTCTTGGCCGAGGTACCGGGACGGGCGCCGCTGCCGTTGCACGTTTCGCAACGGGCATCGCTCGTGAGATGCACCGTGGTGGTGATGCCGACGGCGGCCTCGGTGAACTCGAGTCGCAAGGTGGCCTCGAGGTCGGAACCCCGCCGGGGACCGACGCCACCTCGCCCGTTGCCGAACATGCGGAACAGATCCTCGAAACCCCCGGCTCCACCGGTGGAAAACCGCGTGCCGCCCATGCCGCCGGCCATGGGCCCGAGACGACGAACCTCGTCGTACTCCTTGCGCTTGCTCTCGTCGCTCAACACGTCGTAAGCGGCGGAGATCTCCTTGAATCGCTCCTCGGCCGCGGCGTCACCGGGTTTGGCGTCGGGATGGTTCTCGCGCGCCAACTTGCGATACGCCTTGGTGATCTCCTTGGCCGAGGCTTCGGGGGCGACACCGAGCACCGCGTAATAGTCCTTCTCATACCACTCGCGCTGCGCGGTCATGACGTCGCGCTCCTCAGCCCTTCACTTTCACCAAGGCGGCGCGCAACACGCGGCCTTTCCAGGTGTACCCACTGCGCAACACGTCGACGATCACGGTCGCGCCGTCTCCGTCGCCGGGTTCGTGCATCACGGCCTCGGCCATGGCCGGGTCGAAGGGTTGACCGTGGAGATGCATCGCCTCGAGGCCCTGCTTCTTCAATTCGCCGAGGAGCAGGTTGAACAACGGCTCGACCTCGGCCGGATGCGCGACGAAGGCCGCCTCGCAGGCGTCGAGCACGGGAAGCAACGACTCCGCCACGCGGCCCGTGGCGCGATCAATGTCGTCGGCCGTCTGGGCGCTCACGCGCTTGCGGTAGTTCTCGTACTCGGCCTGAACCCGGCGGGCCAGATCGAGATACTCGTCGCGCTCGGCCGAGATGCGGTCGAGTTCCGACATCGGTGCGTCGGTGGAGCCGTCAGCATCGACGGGGGCGTCGACGACATCGGCGCCGTCGACACTCGGATCGGACGTTTCCTCGGTCATGGCTCAGTTGTCGCCGTCGACGATCTCGGCATCGACGATCTCGTCGTCGTTCGCGCCCGCGCTCTGCCCCGAGGCCGACGTGCCCGCGGCGTTGGCGTCGCGCGCCGCCGACTCGTACAACTTCTGACTGAAGGCCTGGTTCGCCGACATGAGGGCCTCGGTGGCCGCCTTGATCGCCGCGGAGTCGTTGCCCTCGAGCGACTTCTTCAACGCCGACAGGGGCGACTCGACGGCTTCCTTCTCGTCGGCCGACACCTTCTCGCCCTGCTCGCGCAAGATCTTCTCGGTTTGATACACGAGCGAGTCGGCGTTGTTGCGGATCTCCACCTCTTCGCGGCGTTGACGATCCTCCTCGGCGTGGGCCTCGGCGTCCTTCACCATCTGGTTGATGTCGTCCTTGGACAAGGTGCTCTGACCGCTGATGGTCATCGACTGCTCCTTGTTGGTGGCGCGGTCCTTAGCCGACACGTGCACGATGCCGTTGGCGTCGATGTCGAAGGTGACCTCGATCTGCGGGATGCCCCGGGGGGCCGGCGGCAGGTCGACCAACTGGAACTTGCCCAGGGTCTTGTTGTACGACGCCATCTCGCGCTCGCCCTGCAACACGTGGATCTCGACCGAGGGTTGCATGTCCTCGGCGGTCGTGAAGACCTCGGTGCGCTTGGTGGGGATGGTGGTGTTGCGCTCGATGAGCTTGGTCATGACCCCGCCCTTGGTCTCGATGCCGAGCGACAACGGCGTGACGTCGAGCAACAACACGTCCTTGACGTCGCCCTTCAACACGCCGGCCTGCACCGCGGCGCCGATCGCGACCACCTCGTCGGGGTTCACGCTCTTGTTGGGCTCCTTGCCGGTGAGCGAGAGCACGAGCTCCTGCACCGCGGGCATGCGGGTCGAGCCGCCGACGAGGATCACGTGATTGATCTGCCCCTTGGTGAGGCCGGCATCCTTGATGGCCTGCTCGAACGGGATGCGGCAACGCTCGATGAGGTCGGCCGTCATCTCCTGGAACTTGGCCCGGGTCAGGGTCTCGTCGAGGTGCAACGGCCCCTCGGGCGTCGCGGTGATGAAGGGCAGGTTGATCTGCGTCTGCTGCACCTGGCTCAGTTCGATCTTGGCCTTCTCGGCGGCTTCCTTCAGTCGCTGCGTCGCCATGCGGTCGTTGGCCAGGTCGACCCCGTGCGCGCTCTTGAACTGCGCAACGAGCCAGTCGATCACCCGCTGGTCCCAGTCGTCGCCGCCAAGGACCGTGTCGCCGTGGGTGCTCTTCACTTCGAACACGCCGTCA
>JBJTFY010000284.1:0-7238 GCA_046093625.1 Actinomycetota bacterium | reverse complement strand
TGATGGCGGCCGCCTCGGTGATGAGGTTCACCGTTCGGGTGCGTTCGCGCGCACCGCTGTTCCGTCGGCGGGCGACGGAGGTCGTCGAGTCGGCGGAGTCGGTGGTCCAATCGGTGCCCGACAAGCCGATGCGCGCCCCCGAACCCGAACCCGATCCGACGGCCGATCCGGAAACGGTGCCGTGGTCCGAGTACCGATCGGTGCTCGAGCAGTGGCAGGAGGACCTGAACCGACTGGACGATCTCGAGCAGGCCATGGCCGAGGCCGATCGGGTGATCGCCGAGAAGCAGGACCTGCTGGAGAACCGCAACGACCTCGTCGAGACCCTGGTGTTGATGAACACCGAACTCGAGCTGCGCCTCGGGCGTTCACCCCAGGGACTGCGTGCCGTGAGCGCCATCGACGCCGTGAACCAGGCGTCGCGCATCTGTGAGCACCTCACGTTCCACGACAACGCGTTCGCCACCGCGCGCGAGCTCGAGAACGTCGACGCCAATCGGTTGCTACAAGATCTGGTGCGACTCAACGTCGTCGCGGGCGACTGGCAGACCGGGCGCATCAACAACGCCTCGCTGACGATCTCGTGTCGAAGCCTCGGTCTCAACTACGCGTCGGGCGTTTCCGACACCGCCGAATACAAGTACGGCAGCGACTACGCGTTCATGTGGCGGGGTCGCACCGAGTTCGCCCTGGCCCACATCCGAAACGGCAAGGGAGCCCGGCTGTACCGCGTGCACCTGTTCTTCGATGACGACGCCCACCAGGTGGTGGTGGCCCACGTGGGTCGCCATCTCCGGGGCAAACACGGCTGAGCGCACACTTTCGCACGGCGACGTCGTTCCTTCCCATGTGACCCATCCCGGGTCGAGAAGGAGACCACGAACATGACCACCACCGTCCTGCGCCAGACCGCCATCGGTCGGCCCATCACCAAGCGCGGAGTCGCGATCTTCCCCGTCTACCGGCCGGGTTCGTCGTCCGGCGAGGTGGCCCTCGCCCGACCGGGTGACGGGTTCGTCGTCCGTGAGAAGGCCACGCCCACCGTGCCGATCCTCGAAGTCGACAACACCGGTGCGACTCCGGTCGTTTTGTTCGCTGGCGAGACGCTCGAGGGCGGTCATCAGCAGCGGGTGCTGAACCAGAGCGTGATCATCCCCGGCCACACCGTGACCGACATCCCGGTGTCGTGCGTCGAGCAGGGCCGCTGGCACGGCGACCGGCGGTTCAACGGAGTCGGTGAAATGGCACCGCCGGCGATCCGCCGTTCGGCGAACGTCAGCGATCAAGGCGCGGTCTGGAGCCATGTCGACCAGTTGCTGGCCGCGCACAGGCTGCGGTCGGACACGAGCGCGCTCGACGAGTATTTCCGGAGCCGTCCCGCGTCGCACGACACGGAACTGATCGACGAGATCTCCTCGTGGGGACCGTTGCCCGAGCAAACCGGCGTCATCGTCATGAACCGCGGTGAGGTGGTGTCGCTCGACATCTTCGCCGACCAGTCGATGTTGGCCTCGATGTGGGCGACGTTGATCGGTTCGGCGTTCGCCTCGGAAGTCGCAGCGGGATCGTCGCCGTCGAACCGGGTCGACAAGGCGTTCAACTTCCTGCGCCGTTTCACCCGTGAGCTGCGGGGCCCGTTGGGTCGCTCCGACTTCGGGCTCGGCGAGTGGCGTCAGGTCATCACCGACAAGGTGACGGGTCAGGCGCTCGCTCTCGACGGGGCGTTGGTTCACGCCTCGGCGTTCCCCTCGGGCCTCTGAGCAGGGACGACGGGTCGCGCACCGGTGCGTCGGGAAACCCTGTCACACCCTCGGGGCACCGTGTTGCCGTCGGCATCCGCCGACGACACCCAACCCGACGCCGGTGCGCGCCGCACCCGTCAGAAAGAGAGCAAGGTCATGTCCAACAATCGCTACAACAACCGCGAGAACGCCTTCATCGCCCAGGCCCTCACGCGCGTCAGCCGTCGCTTGATCGGCAGCTCGCTCGACGTGGTCGTGCGTGACGAGGTGGCCAGCGCCTTCGACGAGTACCTGACGAGGAAGGTCAGCGACCTCGTCACGCGTTACCCGTCCGGAGCGGTCTTCGTCGATGCGGTGTTCGCCACCAAGTGCATCGACGCGGTCCGCCACTGGCGGGCGCAGCGCGGCGAGGGGGTGAAGGGTGAGCGCTTGGTCCAGTTGTTCGACGACGCGTTGGCCGACAGTTTGCCGGCCCCGCGGTCGCTCGACCCGCTCGGCCGGGCGTTGCACTTGCACCAGGCGCTCATCGCGCGCGTCGGCCGGCGCAAGGCCGATCTCGTCCTGCGGGTCACGATGCTCGGCGAGGACACCGCGGCGGTGGCCGCCGACTTCGGCATCTCGCGCTCGCGCGCGTCCCACCTCATCAACGAAGCCCTCGACGAGTTGCGTCGGGGCGGCGACTGGGGGTGGCTCGAGTGAGTTCCCACGTGCGGTTCTCGCTCACGTACCGGGCGCTCTCGGACTCGGCCCTCGTCTCGTGTCGAGACGAGGGCGTTTCCGACGCCCTCGGTACGGCCCTCGGCGACATCGAACGGGCGCGCCTCGACCACGACACCACCGTCGAGACCGCCACCGTGACGAGCGGCGATGCGTTCCAGAAGATGTTCCTCGCCGCTCAGGTGATCGGGGTCGAGTCGCGCAACCGACTCGGTTTCGTCGACGACGTCCTGCCACCGCGTCTGCATCAGACGCTCCTGGCCTTGGTGCACAACGGCGAGGACGACCTGCCGTTCACCCGCCGCGCCGAGACCGAGGTACCGCTGACCGAGTTGCTGGCCTTCCGTCCGCGCGAATGCGCCGTCACCCGTCCGATGCACGAGGTGAAGGCGGTCCAGGCCGCCCTCGACGACCTGATCGTGATGGCCGAGAAGTTTCGGCTGTTACACGTCGACGGGGATGCCAGCGGCGCGGACGCCCTGCGGGCGCTGAACGACGAGGTGTCCGACGCCCACGGGTTGGCGGTGCCGCAGGCAGCCACGCACGCGGCGGCGGCATTGGCCGGTGCCCCCGCCGAGGTCAAGGACCTCGCGATCCCGGTCGCCGAGGCGGTTCTCGATCTGGCGTCCACGGAGAGCTGGCAGGATTCGGCCCGCATTTTTCGCGAGACACGACACGAGATCCTCCGTCGGCGCGGTCACTGAAAACAGTGTGACGCCGACTGATTCGTCGACGTCGTGCCACGCCACAATGCGCCGATGACTTCCCGGGTCTCCTCTCGCCGTGTGAATCCGATCGAGCGGGTGCTCAACCTGCTCACGTTGCTGTCGCGCGCGACGACACCGATGACCCGCGAGCAGATCGTGCGGGCCATGTCTCGCGGCGAATCGCCGTATCCCGAGGCCGAGGATTCGCAACGCCAACTTTTCACGAGCGACAAGAACGTCATCACCCGCGATCTCGGTATCCCGGTGCGTACTCTGGCCGCCACCGGTGACGAGGCCGGGCAAACGCTTTATTACATCCGCGAGGACGACATGTGCGTTCCGCACCTCGACCTCACCGACGAGGAGCTCTCGATTCTCTCGCTGGCCCTCGAAGCCTTGCACCAGAGCGTGCCCCAGGCGGGCGAGGCATTGATGAAGTTCGATGGTCGGCTCGGCTCGTCGTCGCTCGCGGTTCACATCGGGATGCCGATCATCGTGGTGCGATTGGCCGAGGCGGTGAAGCGCAACGAGGTCGTGCGGGTGGTGTCCGTCGGTCGCAGCGTCGACATCGAACCGACCCGCATGGTCTTCGACAAGGGCACGTGGTACGTCATCGCGTACCACCGCGACGACAAGAGACTGCGCGCTCTGCGCTGTTCGCAGATCGCCGACGACGTGGAGGTCCTCGAACTGACCCCCGACCACGTGCGCCGGCGCCTTCACGAGCGCGAGTTGCGTCGACTCCTGCACGCGGCCGAGCAGGACGAGTTCATCGCCACGGTGCGCGTCGATCGGTTGGGTGCATCGCTGTCGTGGTGGGACCGGCGGGTGATCGAGACCGAACCCCTGCCCGACGGCGGGCTGCGCATCAGCGTGAGCGTCGACGACCGGGCCCGGTTCCGCGGTTGGTTGCTCGGTCTCGGCACCCACGCCGAGGTGGAGAGTCCGGCCGAGTTGCGCGACCACGTGCGCGAGTGGCTCGACGATGCCGCGCGGCTCCCCAACGTCACGCCGTCGGCCCCCGAACGCCCGGCCGCCACGCCGGCCCGTCCCGGGCCACGCCCCCTCGGTGAGCGACTGCAGCGTCTGTTGTCGATTCTTCCGTGGTTGCGCAACACCACCTCGACCCCGGTGGCCGAGTTGGCCCAGCGACTCGGGGTCAGTGACGAGATGTTGCTCAAGGATCTGGAGGCGGCGTCGATGTGCGGTGTGCCGCCGTACACGAGCGACGCGTTGTTCGACTTCTGGGTGGAGGGCGACACCGTTCACTTCTGTGGCGACACGTCGTTGTTCTCACGACTGCGACGCAGTCGCTCACTCATCACCCGCAGTGTCCGGCTCACCCCGCGTCAGGCGACGGCGGTGTCGCTCGCTCTGGCGTCGATGGCGGTGGCGCTCGACGACGAACAGCGGGCGCACGGTCCGTTCGCCACGCTCACGCGCAAGGTGGAGGCGGCCTTGGGTGAACTCCCGGTCGAGATACGGGTGGACGAGGCACCGCTGATGGCCGAGATGAACGACGTCACCCGAGAGCACCGCGAGATCCTCGTCACCTACGTGAACGGTGACGACGAGATCAGCGACCGCGTGTTGCATCCGCGTCTGGTGTTCATGGACAAAGGCGAGATGTACTTGATGGCCGACGACGTGACGGCGTCGGAGATCGATCGCGTCTTTCGCATCGACCGCATTCTCGACACCGAGGTGACCGGCAACGTCTTCGAGCATCGCGACGCGCATTGGAGTGGATGGGACTTCCGGGGGACCGTGACCCAGGCCGTCGTGTACATCGCCCCGGGCAACACGTGGTTGCTCGACCGGGTGCCCCTGCGCGCGAGCGTCGTCAACGACGACGGTTCGATGTTCCTCTGGATCGACGTCGTGACGAAGGCGTGGTTGGCGAAGCTTCTCGTGCGGTGCGGTCATCCGTCGTGCGTGGTGTCGCCGCCCGAATTGCGCGACGCCGCACCACAATGGGCGCGGGCCGTGCTGGCGCGTTATCTCGACTGACGTCGGCTGCGGGTCTCGCATTTCGATGTGACCATCGGTGAACCATTTCGCAACGATTTTCGTGCCATTGACCGACGAAACTGGCAACATGGAGGCATGAAAGCCAACGTGACGCTGCGCTACCGACCCCTGTCGGACACCGTCATGGGCTTCGTCGAAGAACTGATCGCCGAGTCCGGTGAGTCCACGTCGACCCCCGACATCTCGTCGGTGATCCGCCGCGAACGCGTCGACGCCGACACCACGGTCGAGTGGTCACCGTTCGACGGCAACGAAATCGTCGTCGGCTTCCAGCAGATGCACGCCTCGGTGCGTCCCCGGGTCGACGGCCTTCCGGTGGTGATCGGAACGCTCGTCACCGAATTGATCCTCGAATCCCGCGACGCCGAAACCGACGACAACTCGCTCTTGCGCACGTTCGAGGCGCGTCACCAGTTGTCGGTGCATCACCTCGTGCGACCGGTGATCGTCTCCGAGCCGATTCGCGCGACGAAGGCCACCACCAAGGCGGTCGAGGCGGCCTTGCACCACATGATCGACAACGCCGAGTCCGCCGACGACACCGCGGCCGCACCGGCTCTGGCGGCGTTACGCGACCTGGCCCTGTCGATCGGTGACGGTGAGGGACTGTCGAGCGCGCGCAGCGCCGAAGCGACCTTTCAGGCCATCTCGCGTTCGGGCATGCGCAGTCGTCGCCAGCAGCAGGCGTGGTTGAACGTGGTGAACGACCTACGCGATCAGCGCACCTGGTCGCGGGCGATCGACAGTGCGATGGCGGCGCCGGACTCCGAGGCCCTCTCGGAAGTCGACGCCGCCAACGACGACGACTGAATGTCGTGCGAATGACGACCGGAAACGGTCAGCGACGGGTCGTGGCCCACCATTCGTCACGCAGGAATTCGGTGAACGTGGTGTTCCACGGCTCGTAGCGGTACCAGCGCGCTCGGAGCCACTCGTGGGCCTCGGGCTCGGAGAAGCCGTGTCGGCGCATCGCCCACGCTTTCAGAACCAGCCCGGTACGGCTGCGTCCACCGTGACAATGCACCAACACCCGGTGACCCTCGGCGAGCAGTGCGTCGATGCTGTCGACCGCATCGCTGACCGCGTCGAACAGTCCGATGTTCTCGTCGTGTCCGACCTCGTCGCGCATGTAGATCTCGCGGCGGATCCGGTGGTGATCGAGGCGTCCGGCGACGAGGCACAACGACACCGTGGCGAAGTCGCCGTCGCTGTCGATCGCGCCGCCGAGGTCGGAGGCGAACAGGAGCACCTCGTCGTCGACCTGTTTCGGCGCCGCCGGCTCCTCGAGCCGGGTGCGATTGGCCCGGTCGCGGCCGAGCAACAGTCGTGCCGTGTCGAGCAGGTCGGCGTAGCGGTACGTGGACCTGCTCGACGCGGTGGCGAACGAGCCGTGCACGGCGGTCAGCCAGCGCGAGGGAATCCCCTGCACCGAGTGACGCGCGCCGGCCAGGGCCCCGGCGACACAAGCGACCGTGTCGGTGTCACCACCGAGATCGATCACCCGCCGCATCACGTCGGCGAAGTCGCGACCGTGGCGCACCCCCCACACCGCCTGAGCCAGGCACACCAGTGCCGAGCCGTTGGAGTGGTCGTCGGGCTGGTTGGGGACCCATTCGGGTGAGAGCACCCGAGTGAACTCGGCACGACACGTCGGATCGACGAACGTCAGAACGTCGTCGATCTGGGTGAGCGGGTCGGCCCCGAGAATCGCGCGCGACACAACTCGGTGCCGATGGCGGCGGCCCAGTGGGCGACCGGGTCGTGGTGCGTGAGACCGGCCTGGGCGCGGGCGGCCGACATGACCTCCACGGTGTCGTGGCCGACGAAGGCCAGGGCGATGGCCCACGTACGCATGAGTGCTCCGTTGCTGGCGGTGCGTCCCAGTCGACGGTGCGCCTCGGCGGCGGCTCCGTGACGGTCACCGTGGGCGAGAGCCCCGGCAGTCGTCGTGCCGCAGTCGGTGGCCTGTGAGCGCCACGCGACGAATCGCGACCACACGTCGTCGAGATCGAGACCACCGCGGGCCACCAGTGATTCGGCC
>JBJTFY010000283.1:0-2339 GCA_046093625.1 Actinomycetota bacterium | reverse complement strand
TCCGACGGATCGCGATCGATCTCGATCCCGCGATTCTCGATGAATCGGCCGAAGGCGTCGAGGCCCTCCGAGCGGACGTTGCCGAGCGCATTCCGTTGGCCGACGATCTGATCGGGACGGTGCTGGCGAGCAATCTTCTCGAGCACCTCGAACGCGACGAGGTCGACCGCTGCCTGCGTGAGATTCATCGGACGCTCCGACCCGGCGGCAAGTTGTTGGTCATCCAGCCGAATTTTCGTATCAAGCCGCATCACTACTTCGACGATTTCACACACAAGACGATCCTGACGCACCACTCACTACACGACTGGCTGCTGTCCATCGGTTTCGAGGTGACCCGAGTCGACGCTCGTTTTTTGCCTCTCACCCTCAAATCTCGCCTCTCGTTCGGCCATCGCCTCACTCCCCTCTACCTGCGGCTTCCCTATCGTCCGTTCGCCAGTCAGATGCTGGTGATCGCTCGCAAACCGATGGGATCCTGACATGAGGGTCGAGCGCGAGTTCGGTGCCTGGATGGAGCGGACCGGGACCCGATTGGAAACAATGGCGAGTGAGTATCGAGGGGCCGTGCCCTTCCCGCACGTCATGATCGACGACTTTCTCGACCCTGATCTGGCCGAGGAGGCGTCAGCGGCGTTTCCCATCGCCGACGACGAAATCTGGATTCATTATTCGCACTACAACTCCGACAAACACGGACTCACCAAGATCGACGTCATTCCCGAACCGATGCGATCGATCCTCGTGACCTTGAACTCGCCGCGCTTTCTCCGGCATCTCGAAAGGCTGACCGGAATCAACGGCCTCCTCGCCGACCCGGACCTCGAAGGCGGTGGCCTGCATCAATCACAGGTCGGCGGATACCTCAACGTTCACGCCGATTTCACCGTTCATCCCATTCGCCGGGACTTGCGGCGACGAGTAAATCTGCTCGTCTACCTGAACGACGACTGGAAGGACGAGTACGAAGGTCACCTGGAGCTCTGGTCGCGCGACATGAAAACCTGTCACGCCCGAATCAGTCCCCTTCTCAATCGGTGCGTGATCTTCGACACCGATGTCGACAGCTACCACGGAGTTCCGGAGCCGTTGCGTTGCCCGCCCGATCGAACCCGCAATTCGATGGCGCTGTATTACTACACGTTCGACGAATCCGCACGTCTCCGTCCCACCAACTACCGGGCGCGTCCCACCGACGGGAGTCGTCGCGCTCTCATTTGGCTGGACAAGACTGCGATCGGCCTCTACACCCGCGTCAAGCGTCGCTTGAACATTCCGGACGAAGTCGTGGGTCGCATCGTGGCGAAGTTTCGTCGCAAGAAGTGATGACTCTCACTTCGGTGACACGCGCATGCGCAAGGTCAGAAGGATCATCTGCCAGCCCAGAGTCCAGGCCTTCCAGAAACTGCCGGTGACCGAGCTCTCACCCACGCGTTCCTGATACTTCACCGGGATCTGCACGAACGACATGCGCTCACGCGCCACATGGAGCATCATCTCCAACCCGAACGACGACCCGTCGATACCGAACTTCGGTGTCAACCGATCAAGTGACTCGCGATGGATCACGCGGTAGGTGCAGCCGACGTCGGACAGGAAGACGGTGTTGTAGAGAACCTCAACCAATTTGGCCACCGCCCAGTTGCCCCACTTGAGGAACCAACCCATGTTGGCGCCCGAGAGGATGAGCGCCTGGGTGGTGCGCGACCCGAAGACCACGTCAACGTCGTGCGTGTACGGAAGTAGTTTCAGGAGGTCGGCCGGGTCGAAGGTCCCGTCGGGCTCGCACACGCACACCAGGTCGACCTCGCGCGTCTCAGCGAATCCACGACGAATGGCGGCGCCGTATCCTTGCGTGGACTCGTGCACCTCGCGCGCGGATGTCGGGGCGACCTGTGCCGACGTATCGGGATGTGCGTTGTTGTTGACGACCAGCACCTCGTCGACGATTCCGAGCGCCTCGAAGCCCCGGATGCACTCGGCGATCGACAGGTGCTCGTTGTAGGTGGGCAGGATCACTGCCAAGCGTTTACCGTTCCACATGTCGTCGACTCCACTTGCGCCGAACCGTCATTCAGGCACCAATGGAAGATACAGCACCGCCCCCATCACCTCGCGGCGTTCGTACTGCTCCACGGGCAACGGCATCGCCCCCACTTGTTCGTCACCGGCCAGGAAAACGAACGCGATCTCGAGTGGACTCTGCGAGAGGACCTCGGTCTGGCGTTGGGCGAAAAGAACCCCCCAAGGAAGTCGCGGACGCCACGACAAGATCTCTCCCCACGGATGGCCGGCCACAGCCACGTGAATACTCTGGTCACTCTGGTACTCGATCGGAT
>JBJTFY010000282.1:0-6258 GCA_046093625.1 Actinomycetota bacterium | reverse complement strand
CGCCGTTCGGCCAACTCACCCCGGCCTCGTGGGTCGCCATGGTCGCCCGTCGCTACATGCACCTGTACGGAGCGACGTCCGAGGACTTCGGGCGGGTGGCCGTCGCCGGGCGCAAGCACGCGGCGACCAATCCGGCGGCCTGGTTCTACAACGAGCCCATCACGCTCGAAGAGCATCAGGCCAGTCGCTGGATCGTCGATCCGTTGCACCTGCTCGACTGCTGTCAGGAGAGCGACGGCGGACAGGCGCTCGTCGTCGTCAGCGCCGAACGCGCCCGTGACCTGCCGAACACGCCCGCGTTGATCGTCGCCGGGGCACAGGGAGCCGGCCACGAGCAGTGGACAATGACGTCGTTCTTCCGCGACGACATCGCGCAACTACCCGAGATGAAGGTGGTCGCCGACGAACTCTGGACGTCGTCGGGGCTGACTCCGGCCGACATCCAGACCGCGATCCTGTACGACCACTTCACGCCCTACGTGCTCATGCAACTCGAGGAGTTCGGGTTCTGCGGACGCGGTGAAGCCAAGGACTTCATCGCCGACGGCGCGCTCGAACTGGGCGGTCGACTGCCCATCAACACCCACGGCGGCCAGTTGGGCGAGGCCTACATCCACGGCATGAACGGCATCGCCGAGGCCGTGCGTCAGATTCGTGGGACGAGCGTCAATCAGGTGGATAGTGTCGAGAACGTCCTCGTCACCGCGGGGACCGGGGTGCCCACGAGCGGGCTGATTCTGGGGGTCGACCGGTGAGCCAGGACTCGAACGGTGCGTTGAGTTTCGAAAATCTCGACGTCATCTCCAACGACGCCTACAAGGACGGACCTCCCCACGAGACCTTCGCCGTCCTCCGTCGTGAGGCCCCGATCGCGCGCCACCGGGGAATCGAACCGGGTTACCCCGAGTGGTTCTGGGCCCTCACCCGCCACGCCGACATCGTCGAGGTGAGCCGCAAGTTCCACCACTTCTCGTCGGCCAAGAAGGGTTCGCTCATGAACCAGGACCGGCCCGACCTCGAAGCGGCTCGACTGATGATCGACCTCGATCCGCCGGACCACACCCGACTCAAGAGTCTCGTGAACCGGGGGTTCACCCCCAAGGCCATGCGCATGCTCGAGGCGCATTTCCGCGACGTCGCGGTGTCGCTCATCGAGGAGGCGCTCGAATCCGGCGAGATCGACTTCGTCGACAAGGTCTCGGCCGAGTTGCCCCTCATCGCCATCGCCGAACTGGTCGGCATCCCCGTCGAGGACCGCCGCAAGGTGTTCGACTGGTCCAACACGATGATCGGGTCCACCGACCCCGACTTCAACCAGGACCCCAACGCCCCGATGATCGCGTCCATGGAGTTGTACGCCTACTCGAACGAGCTCGCCCTGCAGCGAAAGGCCGACCCCAAGGACGACATCATCACGACCCTCATCTCCGAACACGACGGCGACGTGTTGACGGAGCACGAATTCGATCTCTTCATGCTGCTGCTCGCCGTCGCCGGCAACGAGACCACCCGCAACGGCATCAGCCACGGCACGCTCGCCATGATCGAGCACCCCGACCAATGGACCAAACTCAAGAACGATCCTTCGCTCGTCACGTCGGCGGTCGAGGAGATCCTCCGCTGGGGCACCCCGGTCAACAACTTCGCGCGCACCGCGGTGTGCGACGTCGAACTGCACGGGGTGACCATCAAGGAAGGCGAGACGGTGAGCATGCTCTACCCCTCGGCCAACCGTGACGAGACCGTCTTCAACGATCCGAACACCTTCGACATCGCGCGCAACCCCAACCCGCACGTCACCTTCGGTGGTGGCGGCCCGCACTTCTGCCTGGGCGCCAACCTGGCTCGGCTCGAGATGCGCATCCTGTTCGAGGAGATGGCCAAGCGTCTCGACTCCATCGAACTCACCGGCGAGGTGCGCAAACTGCGCTCGAGCTTCATTCACGGCATCAAGACGCTCCCCGTCCGACTCACCCCCGCCAAGTAACCCGCACGTCAGGAGAACAACATGGGCAAGCCAGTCATCATCGAGGCCGGTCGTTCGGCCATCGGAAAACGCAACGGCTATTTCGCCGACGTCCACGCCGTTTCGCTGCTCGGGCGCATTCAGGCCGGCGTGTTGCAGCGCGCGGGCATCGACCCGATGAGCGTGGGCCAAGTGGTCGGAGGATGCGTCACCCAGGCCGGCGAGCAGGCCAGCAACGTGTCGCGCACCGCGTGGCTGAACGAGGGGCTGCCGTGGCAGGTGGCCGCCACCACCATCGACTGCCAGTGCGGCTCCAGCCAGCAGGCGAACCACATGATCCACAACATGATCGCGGCCGGCGTCATCGACGCGGGCCTGGCGTGCGGCGTCGAGCACATGAGCAAGGTGTGGCTGGGGGCCAACGTGCCCCGTCTGGGCGAGGGCACCGACGTGACCTTCCTGAACGGCAGTTCCAAGCCGGCCGACTTCGCTCTCGACATGCCCGATCAGTTCGGCGCGGCCGAGCGCATCGCCGCGCGCCGCGGCATCACGCGCGCCGACGTCGACCATCTGGGTCTCGTCTCGCAACAGAAGGCGATCCGGGCCACCGAGGAGGGCCGCTTCGAACGCGAGATCATCCCCGTCGAGGTCACCGACGCCGAGGGCAACGTCACCGTCGTCACCCGTGACGGCGGACTGCGCGAGACGACCGCCGAGAAGTTGGCCTCGTTGAACCCGGTGGTACCCGACGGCATCCACACCGCGGGTAACAGCAGCCAGATCAGCGACGGCGCCGCCGCCGTTCTCTGGATGGACGAGGACCGTGCCCGTGCCGAGGGATTGCGTCCCCGGGCGCGCATCGTGGCCCAGTGTCTCGTCGGGGCCGAGCCGTACTACCACCTCGACGGACCGGTGCAGGCCACCGAGAAGGTGCTCGCCGACGCCGGCATGACGATGAACGACATCGACATCGTCGAGATCAACGAGGCCTTCGCCAGCGTGGTACTCAGCTGGGCGCAGGTGCACGGCGTCAGCCGCGACGAGTTGACGACCAAGGTGAACGTGAACGGCGGGGCGATCGCCCTCGGTCACCCGGTCGGATCGACCGGCAGTCGTCTGATCACGACCGCATTGCACGAACTGGAGCGCGTCGACAAGGAGTTCGCCCTGGTCACGATGTGCTGCGGTGGGGCCGTGTCGACCGGCACCATCATCCAGCGAATTCGCTGAATCAGCGGGTCGAACGAACCAAGCCCAGACCGGCGGTCGCCACCAGTTCGCGCTGGATCTCGTTCACGCCACCGCCGAAGGTGTTGATCTGCGCGGCGCGCGCGGCGCGCTCGACCTCACCGTGGATGACGGCGCCGTCGGAACCGTCGCGCAGGTGCGACACCGGGCCGAGAATGCCTTGCATGATGCGGTACACCTCGACCGCCCGCTCGGTTCCGAACACCTTCACCGCACTGGCCTCGGCCGGTCCGAGCGTGTTGTCGGCCACGCTCTGGGCCAACTTCCAGGTCATGAGTCGGATGGCGTCGAGCAACGCGTGACACTTGGCGAGATCCTGCTGCACCCACGCCACGTCGATCATCTTCTCGCCCTCGGCTCCACCCGACGCGGTGACCCGACACCAGGTGGTGACGTCGTCGAGCAGGCGCTCGGTGAGGCCCGACAACGCGGCCAAACCCACACGCTCGTGGTTCAACTGCATCGTGATGAGTTTCCATCCGCCGTTGATCTGGCCGATCACGTTCTCCTTGGGCACGCGCACGTCGGTGTAGTACGTGGCCGTGGTGACGACCCCGCCCACCGTGACGATGGGCGTCCACTCGAAGCCCTTGGTGTTCGTCGGCACGATGATGATGCTGATGCCCTGGTGCTTGGGGGCGTCGGGATCGGTGCGACACGCGAGCCACACGTAGTCGCTCTGGTTCGCGCCCGAGGTGTACACCTTGTTGCCGTTGATGACCCACTCGTCGCCGTCGAGCACGGCGGTGGTACGCAGACTGGCCAGGTCGGTTCCGGCCTCGGGCTCGGTGTAACCGATCGCGAAGTTGATCTCGCCCTTCAAGATGCCGGTCAGGTACTGGTCCTTCTGCGCCTGCGTGCCGTGGGCCATGATCGCCGGCCCCACCGTGTTGACGGTGACGAACGGGAAGGGAGCGTGCGCGCGCTGGATCTCGTCGAACATGATGAACTGGTCGGTGGCGGGTCGCCCCTGACCACCGAACTCCTTGGGCCATCCGAGACCGAGCCAGCCGTCGGCGCCCATCTTTCGCACCAACTCGCGGAACAACGGCTTGCCCTCACCGGATTCCCCCATTTCGGCGCGCACCTCGGGCGTGAGCATGGCGGCGAAGTATTCGCGCAACTCCTTGCGCAGGGCCTGCTGGTCGGGGGTCTCGGCGAGGTACATGGACGGAACCCTACAGCACCATCTGACGGGTCATCAGAAACGGAGCCGGGGGTTTTTCGCCCGTAGGTGTGACCTTCGTGGCCGGTCCGTCGACCAAGGGTCGGGCGGGCGCACCCGCTAGACACGAGAGGTGCGATTGATCCATCCCGTTCCGGCCGAGGTCGCGGTGGCCGAGGCCTACGACCTGGCCGACCGGCCGACTCCGAACGGTCGTCCGTGGATCGTCATGTCGATGATCGGCACCGCCGACGGCGCCGTGTCGCTCGAGGGGAATTCGGCCCTGCTCGGCGGGCCCACCGATCGTGAGATCTTCCTCCATCTCCACCGCAGCGGCGACAGCGTGTTGGTGGGGGCCGAGACCCTGCGACAAGACGGCTACAACCCGCTGCCCGCCCACCAGGTTCTCGCGGTCGTCTCGAACTCGGGCGATCTCGGGCGCAACGCGGCGGCCCTTCTCGCCTCGGGCAACACTCGGGTGGTGTCCGGCGACGTGCGCGACATCGTGCGCGACCTACCGGGCCGTCTCTGCGTGCTCGAGGGGGGACCGAACCTCAACGCGCAGATGCTGGCCGCCGATCTGGTCGACGAGATCTGCCTCACGGTGGCGCCCCGATTCGTGGGGGGCTCGAGTCAACGAATCGCCTCCGGACCGTTGGCGTTGCGCGATCCGTGGGTGCTGGCACACGTGGGCACCGACGACGGCTTTTTGTTCCTGCGCTATCTGCGTCGCCTCGACTGAGCCGGGCTCAGCCGAGGGTGATGGGTGGGAGGCTCGCCACCGGCGGCCGCTCGCCGAGGTTCAACTCGACGACGTCGCCGTTCTTTCGCACGAGGGTGCTCGCGGTGTTCGGCGGTCGGGGCGTGCGCGCCAACAGCGTGGCGGCCACCTCGGCGGCCTGAATCGCCAGGGTCTCCAGTTTGTGGTGTCGGTGAAGTCGCACGCCGAGGTCGACCTGGGCGAGGCTCGCCGGCCCGAAGCGCTCGGCCATGTCGACCACCATGCCGATCTCCACCCCCCACCCGGTCGCGAAGGGGATCTGTTCGAGCATCGTCCGGCGACCGGCGAACTCGCCGGCCAGCGGTTGCTCGAGTCGAGCGAGATCGGGGAAGAACATCGAGAGCAGCGGACGGGCCACCAGTTCGGTGGTGCGTCCGCCACCACCGAGATGCGACGGACGGTCGTAGCTGGCCTTGACGAGACCGACCGCGTCGTCGATGAGCAGGGGCATCACGAGACGCACGATCCAGTCGGTGGTGAAACTCGTGATGTCGCCGTCGATCCAGACCACGATGTCACCGCGGCTGGCGACGAGGCTCGCCCAGAGGGCGTTGCCCTTGCCCTTGCCCGACCCCCGGAACATGTGCACCTCGTCGACGTGCACCACGGTGGCACCGGCCTCGCCGGCGATCTCGCCGGTCCCGTCATGGGATCCGTCGTCGAGAACGATCAACTCGTCGACGAGGGTGCCCACGAGCGTCGGCTCGATGAGGCGCACGAGATCGCCGATCGTCTCGGCCTCGTTGCGACACGGGATGCAGACCGACACCGTGCGACCGGCCTTCATCAACAAGGCCGTCTCCAACGTCCAGCCACTCGGATCGAATGTCTTCACGCTCATGTCGTCCCGCTCCGCTCGCCCTAGCCTGCGACCCATGTTCCTGTACGGCGTGGTCAACGCCTCTCCGGATTCGTTGAACACGGACTCGATCGCCCTCGACGCTACCGCCGCCACCCGACGGGCCGAATACCTCCTCGCCAACGCCTGTTACGGAATCGATCTCGGCGGGCATGTAATCACCGACAAAGACAACTTCGTGCAGTGTAAACAGGAGTCGGAACGCATCGAAACTATCGTGAATTAGTTTCCCGGTTTCG
>JBJTFY010000281.1:0-6699 GCA_046093625.1 Actinomycetota bacterium | reverse complement strand
GGCACCAACGGGGCGGGCAAGACCACGATCCTCAACGCGGTGTCGGGTCTGTTGCCGGCCACCGGGGTCGTCGGAGAACGCCGGCTGGTGACGCGACGTCGCACCGACCGGCCATGCCACCGCACCCGTACCGGTGATGACCATCGCGGTGCCACCCGCGGCGCGCGCGGTGTAGTGCGCGATCTCGCCGTCGCTGATCTCGCCCTCCACGCACAGGTTCATGTCCATCGCGGGCAGGAACACGCGGTTCGCGAGATCGAGCCCGGCGATGCGTCCCGGGGCGAGCAGGGAGTCGAACGATCGGGCGGGCATTGCGCTGAACTACTCCGCCGTGTCGCTGCGCTGGATGGCCCGCTCGTCGGTGCCCAGCTAACGGGCGATCACGGCGGGATTCTCGCGGATCGATCGGGGGTCGCCCTCGGCGATGACGCGGCCGGCCTCGAGGCAGTAGATCCGGTTCGAGATCGACATCACCATCGGCATGTCGTGCTCGATGATGAGGATCGAGGCGCCCAACTCACGCTGGATCGTCTGGATGAGCGGTCCGAAGGCCTCGGTCTCGCGCTGCGCGACGCCCGCGGTGGGCTCGTCGAGCAACAGCAACTTCGAGTCGAGCGCGATCAAGGCGCCGAGTTCGACGATGCGTCGAGTACCGGTGGAGAGTTCGCCCATGAGTGAATCCGCGTAGCGACCGAGACCGAGATAACCGATGATCTCGTCGGCCTCGCGCCGTTTGCGTCGTTCGGCGATCGGCGACGGCGGCAAGGCGAACATCGACGGCACCAGATACGAACGCTGACGTGACTCGAGCGCGACCATCAAGGTCTCGCGCACCGTGAGCGACGCGAAGAGACGGGCGTTCTGGAACGCTCGTCCCTGACCCAACCGCGCGCGACGGTGCGCCGGAAGACCGGTGATGTCGCGACCGAAGAGTTCGACGACCCCGGTGGCCGGCAACAGACCCGACACCGCGTTGAGGATCGTGGTCTTGCCCGCCCCGTTGGTGCCGATGAGACCCACGATCTCACCGGGCTGCACCGTGATGCTCACCTCGTCGACGATGGTTCGCCCGCCCAGTCGGACCGACAGTCCGTCGGTCCGCAACGGCGGCTTGGTCGCGTCGACGGTCGTCGAGCCACCGCCCAGTGAGGACACCTCGGCGCCCTTCTCGCGCACGGGCGGCGTCCAGTTGGTGCGTCGCGCGATCCAACCCAGCAGGTTGTCGCGGAACGAGTGCAGGATCGAGATCAATCCGCTCGGGAAGTACAGCAGCACGATCAACATGCCGACGCCGCTGGCGAAGAGGTTCACCTGATCGGTGCCGTCGAACACGAGAGGCAAGGCGACGATCAGCAAGGTGCCCAGCACCGCGCCGGTGATGGAACCAATGCCACCGACCACGGCGACGGCGACGATGCGCAACGAGTCCTCGAACTCGAACGCGAGTCCGTCGACTTTGAACTGCGCGCTGCGGTCGGCGAGGGGCATGAGCGCACCGGCCAATGCGGCCAGGCCCCCCGACACCGCGAAAGCCAGCAACTTGGCGCGATTGGGCGACACGGTGTACGCCGCCGCGGAGTTCTCGTTGTCGCGCGTCGCGATGATCGATCGTCCGATGCCCGTGCGACGGATTCGCCACACGATGATGATCGCCACGACCGCCATGAGGAGACAGAAGTAGTAGACGCCGTCGAAGTCCTTGCCCTTGACGGTCCAGAACAACAGGCGGAAGCCCTTGGCCCGGTCGACGTTCAATTTGGCGACTCCGCCACCACCGGGACCGACCTTTTCGGCCACCAGGAACCACGAGCGGATCATCAAGCCGAAACCGAGGGTGATGACCGCGAGGTAGAGCCCTTTCACGCGCAACGCCGGGATACCGATGATGATCGCGGCTCCGATTCCGAAGGCGATGCCGATAAGGATCGACTGCCAGTACGGGAGCGCGTTCGCGAAGTAGATCGTGGTGTACGAACCGAGGGCCACGAAACCGAACTGGCCGAGCGACAACTGTCCGCCCCAGCCGGTGACGACGGTGACCGAGAGCGCCACGATCAGGTAGATCGGGACGATGGCGAACTTGAGCACGTCGCTCGGCTTGCTGGCCAACTGCGACGGCACGATGACGGCGAGGACGACCAGTAGCCCCATTCCACCGAGGGTCAGCGCCCGATAGAGGGGGTGCCGGGTGAGTTCCTGACGCGCGGCACGGGTCTTGTTCGTCAACTGCCAACCGGCGTCGCGCAAGGCCTCGCCGCGACCGGTGGTGAAGAGCACCACCAACAAGATGACGAAGAGCACCGCGACGTTGGCGCCCGCGGGCATGTCTCCGCTCAACGACCACGACACCAGCAGACGGTCGATGAGTCCGGCCACCAGTCCGCCCACGAGCGTCCATCCGAACGACTTCATTCGGCCGACCATCGCCGCCACGAGCGACAACAACAGCAACTTGGGTCCGATGGCGGTCTGCACGGTGCCGATCGATCCGCCGTAGAGCGGGGTGATGAGCAACACGCTCAGGGTGGCGAGAAGGCCGGCCAGGGCCCACACCTTCGTCGAGACCTTGCGCACGCCGATACCGGCCAACTGCGCGGCCGAGAAGTTGTCGGCGGTGGCGCGCACCTGCATGCCGAACGCGCTCTTGTGGAACAACCAGCCGAGGAACACCATGAGCGCCGGCACGACGAGCAGCACCTGCAACTGCGGTCCGGTGAGCGTGAGGTTGGCCACCTCCCAGTTGCCCGAGATCAACACCGGGAAGCCGACCTGGGTGGCCTGCTCGTCGGTGATGGGAATGCGCAACTGCACCAGTTGGATCACCTGCGTGAGCCCCAGGGTGGCCACGAACAACAGCAGACGGGGTTGCGAGAAGAGACGTCGCAACACCAACTCCGACACCATGCCGAGCACCAACCCGGTCGCCAGGGCTATGGGAAGCGACAAACCGAAGGCGACGTCGTAGCGGATCTGCAGGACCGCCATCAGATAGCCACCGAACGCTCCGATCTGCCCGTGGGCGAAGTTGATGACCCCGGTCGCGCGGTAGATCAGCAGGAGGCCGAACGCGACGAGGGCGTAGACGAGACCCTGCACGAGTCCGTCGAAGACGATGTCACCGGAGAAGACCAAACCGAGCATCACGCACCCGCTCCCGACAAAAACACCGCGCGCAGCAGGTCGCCGCGCTCGAGCAGGTCCTTCGCCGGACCCTCGAACTTCACCTGACCCCGCTCCATGAACCCCGCTCGATCGGCGATGGACAACGCGACGTTCACGCTCTGCTCGACGATCACCATCGTCGTGCCCTGTGCCTTCAGCCGCTCGACCACCTGCAGCAGTTCCTGCACCACCACCGGCGCCAGGCCGAGCGACAGTTCGTCGATGCACAGAAGTTCGGGCTCGAGCATGATCGCCTTGGCGAGCGCCAACATCTGTTGCTGACCACCCGAGAGCGATCCGGCGCGCTGGTCGGCGCGCTCGCGCAGCACCGAGAACGTCTCGTCGACGAGACGCAACTTCTGCCGGCGGGTTTCCGGATCAGGAATCTGGCGACTCCAGATGGCGAGGTTCTCCGCCACGGTCATGCTCGGGAACACCGCCTCGCCTCCGGGGATCTGCACGAGGCCCATCGACGTGCGGAACTGCGGGTCGACGAGGGTGATGGTGCGACCGTTCATGCGGATCACACCACGGTCGGGCATGACGAGACCGGAGATCGCCCGCAAGATGGTGGACTTGCCGGCCCCGTTCGTTCCGAGCAGCGCCAGTACCTCGCCCTTCTTCACGTCGAATCCGACGTCGAAGAGGACCTGCAGGTTGCCGTAACTCACGTCGACGTTGCGCACCTGCAGCACCGGCACGTTGCCGGGGTCGCTCGCGAGACGCCGACGCTCCTCTTCTTGTTCCTTCAGCTCCGACACGGTGAGCGCGATGTCACGCTTCATGTAACGGCTCCCGTAGATGATGAGCAGTCCACCCAACAGTGCGGCCGGCGGAACGATCGCGGTGAGCGCGGTTCGTTCGCCGTGGGCGTCCGACAGCGCTCCGGCGAGAAGACCTCCGAAGAAGCCGCCCATCAGGAAGATGTAGACGCCGACCATGGCGAAGGCCTGCGAGCGCATCTGGTACGGGATGATCGACGAGATCGCCGGACCCACCTGCGTGAAGGCCATCCCCTGGAACGAGTACCCGATGGTGACGAGGGTGATCATCAGCGCCGGCGAATGAAAGCGCAGGCCCACCGTCACGAAGAGCCCGTAGAGCAGGATGAAACCGCCCATCATCTTCAACGACGACGGCGGGTTCTTCCGGAACAGGCGGTCTCCCAAGCGGCCCGCGAGCGGGATGCCGACCAGGGCACCGGACCACGTGACCGCTCCGATCCAGCCGCGCTTGAACGCGCTGTACCCGTAGGTGTCCTCGAGCAGGAGGTTGAACGCCCCCGGCACGGCGATCAACGCGAAACCGAGCACGCCGATGCCCACCACGAGGAAGTAGAACGTGCGCACCTTCTTGAGGCGCTGGAACGCCGCCGACAGGCGCACCGGCGGTTCGGCTTCGACCGACTCGGTCATGGCGCCGAGCACCGCCTCTTGTTCCTGACGACCGCGCACGGGCTCGCGCAGGGTGAGCGACCACAACACCGTGAGACCGGCGGGGATGAGCAGCGCGAAGAACACCACGCGCCAGTCACCCGCGTCGTCGCCGGCGGCCACGACGATTCCACCGGCGAACAACGGACCGAGCACCTGACCGAGCGGACGACCGAGAGCCTCGACGGCGAAGATGCGGGTGCGGACCGACAACGGATACTGGTCGGCGACCAACGACGGGCCGCTGGGGATGCGGGCCGATGCACCGAACCCCGAACCCGCACGGGCGAGTCCCATCAGGAACGGGTTCACCACCGCACCGGTCAACCCGACGAAAGCCAACCACAGAGACGACGCGCCGCTCATCACCCGCACCCGCGACCGTCGATCGGCGAGCCACGCGAAGGGCAGAGTCGCCAAGACCAGAACGACGCCACCGAAACTCTGCAGTCCGAGCAACACGGTGTCGGAGATGCCGAGGGATTCCTGAATGTCGGGTCCGAGCACCTGCATGGCGACACGGTCGAACTCCTCGAGAATGGTGAACAGCAGAAACACGAGCGCCACGCTCACGCCGCCGACCTTGAGCCCCGCGCGCAGCGTCGTGCGTTCGTCGCCTGCGGCGACGAACCCGCCGAGTGCGGCCGCATCCACGTCGGCCGCCGACTGCTGGCGTGCCTCCTCGTCGACCACGATCGACGCGGCCAGAGCCGACGCCGAACCAGGTTGCGGACGATCGCCTTCGTGGCCCTGCATCACTCCCCCTACCCAACGCCCGACCGCTCAGGACGGACCCTCTCCGGACGGCAAGAGTAGTCGTCGGCGGCGGTATCTGACGCCTCGTCAGAATTTTCTGACGGTGCGTCAGAAACCCGCCAATTCTGTGTTACCCTGCCCGACGGGTTCCGCTGGAGCCCTGACAATTCCTAGAGGGGGAAACCACATGAAGAGACAGTCACGCATCGCGGTCGCACTGCTCGCTGGTGCCTCGCTCGTCATCGCGGCCTGTGGCGGCGACGACGGCGCAAGCACGACCGAGGCGCCCACCACCGAGGCGCCCAGCACCGAGGCGCCCAGCACCGAGGCTCCGGCCGAGGAACCCACCGCTTCCGACGTGGGCATCACGGAGACCACCATTTCGATCGGTGTTGCCATTGCCGACCTCGAGGCCGTGCGCGCCATGCTGCCCGGCGTCGTACCCGAGACGCTCACCACCGACCACCTGTTCGACCGCTGGAAGGTCTTCATGGACGACATCAACGAAGCGGGCGGCATCAACGGCCGCACCATCGAGTTGGTGCGTCTGGTGTGGAACCCGCTCGACCAGACCTCGTTCGACGCCCTGTGCGCCGCCGCGACGGTCGACAACGAGGTGTTCGCCGTCATCAACGGAACCGGCCTGTCGTCGGTCGCCCGTGAGTGCATCTTCGCTGCCGGCGTTCCGATTCTTTACGGCGACGTGATGACCGAGGCCGAGTTCGCCACTGGTCTGGCCATCTCGCTCGTTCCTCCGACCGAGGCGATGGCCGCCGGTGGCGCCAAGCAGTGGATCGAGACACCGATGCCGCCGCTGGATCGGTCGTGGGCTTGCTGGCGAGCAACACCCCCGGTGGCACCGCCGCCGGTGACGCCGCCCAGGCCACCCTCGAGGAAGCCGGCTTCGTCGTCGAGCGCGCCAACCTGAACTCGGTGTCGGGCGACAACGCCGCGATCAACGAGGAAGGCGCCACCGCGGTCGGCAACTTCGTCGCCGCCGGTGCGGTGCACGTTCTCTTGGCCACTCCGTTCACCGAGAACACCGGGTTCTGGACCAAGGCCGCCGAGGCCAACCTGCCCTTCACCCTTCTCGACGTGTCGTCGTCGGGTTGCTCGCCGTTCGGACTCAGCGCCACCGGTGCCGCCAACGCCGTCGGTAGCTCGTGCGTGACCGCGTTCGACCACTCGACCGATGGTTCGGCGATCCGTGCCGACAGCGAATTCGAGGCGGGGTGCCGCGCGAACTTCGACGAGAACTTCACCGAATACTACGGCGGCCCCTCGAGCCCCGGAGTCCCGGCCGGCCGCATCCTCACCGATGTGAACGGAAAGTCGCTCAACTCGGACT
>JBJTFY010000280.1:0-9537 GCA_046093625.1 Actinomycetota bacterium | reverse complement strand
CGAAGGCCTCCTGCACGGCGTCGGCGGCTTCCTCAGAGTTGCCACAGATCACCGTGAGCGAACGCACGAGGCGGGCGTAGTGCAGGTTGAACAACGTCGACACGTCCGTCGTGGACGAGTGAAGGGTGACGGCGTCGTTCTGGTCCACGGTGGTACCTGCCCACGCGAACGGGCGGGTGATCGGGAGGGCTGGTTGGCCTCCCGATTCCCACGATAGAGCGAGCGTGCTCAGCGACTTCACCGAGGAGTCACGCTCGACGGACTCTTGAGGTTTGCCCTCCGGGGGCACGAATCGGGGTCAAGGCGTAGCCTTGCCCCATGAGCGACCAGCGTCTCGGTTCGTGGAACGGGGTGCCCCGGGTGCGTCTGGCGACCCTGCCCACCCCGATCGAACCGGGTCCACCGCGGTCGGGCGGCCCCACGTTGTGGGTCAAACGCGACGATCTGACCGGTCTCGGCATGGGTGGCAACAAGGCCCGCAAGCTGGAGTTCTTGTGCGCGGCGGCCCTGGTCGAAGGGGCCGCCAGCCTCGTGACCGTGGGGGCGGGGCAATCGAATCACTGCCGGATGACCGCTGCCGCCGGGGCGATCGTGGGTCTCGAAACGCATTTGGTGCTCGCCGGCGACCGCCCTCGCCCGTTGGAAGGGAACCAGTTGCTGTCCGAGCGCTTCGGTGCGCATCAACACTTCACCGGGGCCGGCCCGGCCGAGTGGGGCGTGCTGGAGATCGCTCGCGAGGAACTCACGGCCGAACTGGCTGCTCAGGGATTGCGTCCCTACTCCATACCGATCGGCGGCTCGACCGCCGTGGGCGCTCTCGGCTACGTGGTCGCTTTCCAAGAGATCATGGACCAATGCGCGGGGCTCGGCTTCGTGCCTCGGGCCATCGTGGTCACCTCGTCGAGTGGGGGCACGCACGCCGGCCTCGTCGCGGGCCGCGCCGCGTGGCGTCACGAGCATCCGGGCGCGTCGAATCCCGACGTGCTCGCGATCGGCGTCGCCAAAGGAGTGGTGGCCGGTTTCCCGTCGGTGGCCGATCTGGCGCGTGAGGCCCTCGCCCTGGCGGGTCTTCCCGGCGATCGACTCATCGGTGATGACGACATCGAGGTCGACCCTCGCTGGCTGGGCGAGGAGTACGCGGTACCCACCGAAGCGTCGCGCGCCGCACAGGACTGGGGTGCGCGGCACGGTGCGTGGGTCCTCGACGACGTGTACACGGCCAAGGGCATGGCCGGATTGCTGGGCAACATCGAGCAGGGCCGGTGGAACGCTGACGACCATGTGGTCTTCATCCACACCGGCGGACATCCGGAGGTCTTCGTTCGCCATGAATCCTGAGAATCTCTCGCCGCGCACGATCGCGGTCAGCGTCGGCCGCCCGGCCGCCGACGGCGCGCCCATCAACCAGCCCATCGTCATGGCGTCCAACTTCCGCAACGCGCCCGACTACGCCCGCACCGACGGCACCCAGACGTGGCACGCGCTCGAGGAGGCGGTCGGTGCGCTCGAGGGTGGTCGTTGCGTGTCGTTCGCCTCGGGGCAAGCCGTGGCCTCCGCCATCGCTTTCGCGTTGCGACCCCGCGTGGTGGTCATGCCGACGGTGAGTTATCTCGGCGTGCGCAAGTTGTTCGACCTGATGCAATCGCGGGAGCAGTTGACGATGGTGCAAGTCGAGATCACCGACACCGTCGGTGTGCTGGCCGAGGTCGACCGACAGGTTGCGGTCCACGGTGCCTCCGGCGTCCTGCTCTGGATCGAGTCGCCCACGAACCCCACCCTCGACGAAGGGGACGTCGCCTCCTTGTGCGCCGCCGCCGCGCGGGTTGGTGTGCGAACCGCGGTCGACGCGACGTTCGCCACGCCGATGGGACAACGCGCGCTCGCCGATGGTGCGACCGGCGTGATGCACTCGGGCACCAAGGTCATCGGCGGTCACAGTGATCTCATGATCGGTCTCGCCGTGACGGCCGACGCCGAGGTTCACGCCGCGCTCGTCGAGGCGCGCACGTTCGTCGGGGCGACTCCGGGTGCTCTCGAGGCCTTCCTCGCCTTGCGCGGCCTGCGCACATTGCCCCTTCGCTACGACGCTTCCTCGAGCAACGCCGCCGAGCTCGCACGGCGCTTGCGCGAACATCCGGCGGTCGAGTGGGCCAAGAGCGTCGGACCGATGCTGAGTTTCATCGTCGTCGGGGGAGCGGCGGCGGCCGACCGTGCGTGCGCCCGGGTCGAGGTCATCGTGCCGGCCACGAGCCTCGGCGGGGTGGAATCGACGATGGAACGACGCCAGAAGTACGCGGGCGACGCGCACGTGAACCCCGGTCTCGTGCGCATGAGCGTGGGCATCGAGGACGTCGAGGATCTGTGGCGTGATTTGTCCGCGGCACTAGCGTCATGAGCGTGTCCTACCAGATCCTCGACGTCGACCTGATCGCTTTCGAGAAGGGTGACGGCACGCGCCGTCGCGCGGTGGTCGACGGCGTCCGGCGCAGTCTCGAGACCGGATTCGTGTACACGAGCAGCGACATCTCCGAGGATCTTCTCGACACGGCGTACGGGATGTTGCGCGAGTTCTTCTCGATGGATCAGGAGACCAAGCGCCGCTTCGTGGCGCCCGGAGCTCACGGCCAGACCGGTTACACGGGCTTGCTCGTCGAGACGGCGGCCTCCAGCGACAAACCCGACTGGAAAGAAATGCTCAACTGGGCGTCGCCGATTCCCGTCGGTCACCCCCTGCGCCGTCGTTTCCCCGGCTCGTATCCCGACCAGTTGTTGCCGGACGCCGTCGTGCCGGGTATCTCGTCGGTGTTGTACGCGTTCCACGACGCCATCGCCGATCTGCAGCGTCGTTTCCTGCGCGTGATCGCGCTCGGAATCGGTTGCGCCGAAACGTTCTTCGACGACATGGTGCAGGACGGCCCTACGTTGACCCGCGCCATCCGCTATCCCTCGATGAAGGATGCGCCGGCGGGGGGTCACGTGTGGGCCGGCGCCCACGGCGACATCAACCTCATCACGGCTCTCCCGCGCGCGACGGCCCCCGGCCTGCAAGTGGAGGTCGACGGACAGTGGGTCGACGCTATCCCTCCGGACGGTCGGGTGATCATCAACACCGGAATCATGCTCGAACGACTCACGAACGGTGTGATCCCCATCGGTTGGCACCGCGTCGTCGCCGCCCCCGGCTTCGAGGACGAGCGATACAGCGTCGTGCAGTTCTGCCACCCGCGTCCCTGGACCATGCTCGCCCCGGTCGAGTCGTGCTGCACGCCCGATAACCCGCAGCGTTACTCGACCATCAGCGCGGCCGATGCCCTCGACGAGGTTCTCTACCAGATCAACCTGCTCGAGGACGCCCGTCGCGTCGCCGATTGACGTCGCGATGACCGAGATCGTCGAGGCTTCCGAGGGGCGCGAGCTGGCGCTCGCGATCGACATTGGCGCCAGCAAGATGGCCGTCGGTCTGGTGTCGCGCAAAGGTGAGATGCTCGACCGCGACGTGATCCGCACCGACCTCGACAAGAACGCCAACGATCTTTTCGGTGCCTTGGCGGTGGTCATCCGCCGACAGGTCGAGCGCTCCGTCGAACGTCACGGTGGCCGAGTCGTCGTGTGCGGCATCGGGTCGGCCGGTCCGATCGAGCCCGACTGCGTCACCGTTTCCCCACTCAACATCCCGGCGTGGCGTCGCTTCCCGTTGCGCGAGGCCGTGGCGTCGGTGGTGTCGGTGCCGGTCTTCGGAGACCTCGACGCCAAGGCGTTCGCGTTGGCCGAGGGGTGGCTCGGTGCGGCCCGTGGTCGATCGAGTTACATCGGCATGGTGGTGAGCACCGGGGTCGGAGGTGGGATCGTCGTCGACGGACGCATGATCGACGGCGCCTCGGGAAACGCCGGGCACATCGGTCACGTGATCGTGAATCCCGACGGCCACCGATGCGGATGCGGCGCGCAGGGCTGTCTCGAGGCCGAGGCCTCGGGGTCGGCGATCGAGGCGATCACCGGACGCCCGGCGACCGAGCCGTCGTACGAGACGATGCAACGCACGGGACGCATGGTGGGTCGTGCGGTGGCCTCGGTGTGCAACCTCTTCGACCTCACGTTGGCCGTCGTGGGCGGTTCGGTCGCCCTCGGTTTCGGTCCCACGTTCTTTCAGGCCGCCCAGGACGAGATGGACGAGTTGTGTCGCCTCGACTTCTCGCGCGACACACGTATCGTGCCGGCGCGACTGGGGGATCGATCACCGATCATCGGCGCCGGAGCCGTGGCCTGGCGGGGTTCGAACCGCTCGCGACCCGCGTCGGACACCTGAGAACGTTTCACCCACCGATCGCGCGGTAGACGCGCTCGGCTGGTCCGAGCCCGAGTCGTGCTCGCCACTGCGACGCCCCGAAGACGGCGACGATCCAGAAACCCGCGGACACCGACAACGCGGTGTGCAGTCCGTGGGGAACGATCGCGTTCGTCCACTCGAAAAGCGCGTAATAGACGAGAACGTGAAGCAAGTAGAGGCTGAGGGTGGTCTGGCCCGCGGCCTGCAGTCGGCGCACCACGCGACCGCGCCGTCGCGTCAGCAGTGAGACCGTGGCCAACGCGGTCACCGCGATACCCAGAGTGGTCACCGAATAGCCGACACCACGGTCGAAGGGTTCGGTCGACACGAAGCGACCGAGTACCGACGATCCGTCGGCGCCCGTCGAACGAATCAGATGCACGAGGGCGTACGCGACGGCGACGATCGAGGTGCAAACGACGATCACCCGCGCGGCGTGTCGTTCGAAGGCGTCGATCCGCCGACCGATGAGCATTCCCACGATGAAGAAGCCGACCCACGGGAGCACCGGGTGGGTGTAGCCGGTGAAGGTGCGACCGAACAGATCGGCGATCGAATCGATTCGCGGAGGGTCGATCCACCGGATGCGTGCGGCGCCCTCCGGACGCGACGCGAGCCAGGCACCGAGCGACGCGCTGGCGATCGTCGCCGCGACCGCCGACAACACGAGTCGGCGCGCCGACCATGCGACGATCCACGCGGCGATCATCAGGTAGGCGCCGCAATAGAAGATGATCGTGCCACCCCAGGCGTGGTTCAGGGCCAGGCCGCCCCCGTACAACAGCAAGCCGCGTCGTAGCAGTCGGAGTCGCAGGCCGCTTTCGCTCCTCTCGGCCATGAGCGACACCGACACGCCGGCGACCACGACGAACGTCGCCGCGAAGCGCGTGCTCAACACGCCGGTGAAAGGATGAAACAGGTGTTGCCAGAAGCCGTCGGGGTCACGCAGGTAGTTCATCGACCCGTGGTAGTTCATCGTCACCACGCCGATCAGGGCGATGGCTCGGGTCACGTCGGGCGCCACGCGCCTCGGGGTGGATGGTGACGCCACGGGCGTCAGTGCCAATCGACGCGATCGACCGTGGTGGCGATGAGCGGACGTTGCACGTCGACCGGGTCGCCGATCGCGGGCACCGGGTCACCGCTGTCGACGACGACCATGCTGGTGTGCATGTGGGGCGGCTCCACGAGCGGTAGTCGTTTTCGGGCGAAGTGGAACGGCGAGGAACCGTCGGGGAGCGGGGTGACGCCGTGAGCGGTTCCGCATCCGATCATCACCAACGTGCCGTCGGACTCGGCCGCGACGCCGCGGTAACCGACCCGCTCGCCACGACGAACCGTTCGCGTCGCGATGACGTCGGCGTCCAGTCGGAGCATCGACTTGTCGCCGTGCCACAGGCCGGTGCCGAGGCGCAGGTACCAGCGGCGGTTCGGGAAGGTCCCGCTCAGTCGCTCGATTCCGCGCGGGTCGACGTGACTGACCCAGAGATCGAGGTCGTCGAGTCCGGAATCGAGGGCCCGGACGAGCCCGGCCACCTCGTCGACGTGATCGTCGTTCGAACCGTGCAACGGGGGGTGCACCGACAGACCGATCACGTCGGCGCCTGCGGCGCGCGCCCGCTCGACGAGCAGGTGCGTGACGCCGACGTCGACGCCGTAACGGTTCATGGACGAACGCACCTTGACGATCGCCCGTCGCCCCCGAGCCGCGGCGATGTGCTCGTCGGCTCCCACCGTGACGATCGCGTCGGGGCGCAGACTCTCGACCGGCCGGGGCAGGGGAGTGAGCACGATCGGGGTGCGATCGGCGGGCACCTCGTCGATTTCGTGGACGGTGCCGATGGCGAGGTGGGGAGCCAACTCGGCCGCCCGGGTGGCCAGCCACGCCCGACCGAAGCCGTATCCGTTGCCCTTGACCACGGGGACCAGGTGCTCGACGGCTCCCGCCACCGCGGCGACGTGGGCCTCCCAGGCCCGGCGGTCGACGTGAAGCACCAGAGTCACGGGTGCGACCCTACCGAGCCGGTTCGGGCGGGGCGGTCCGGCCCGAACCACCGCCCCACGGAAAATACGACTTGTTGGGTCGGGAATTCGCCCGTAGCCTGACGGCATGTCCCTCGCCCTCGAGACGCCCCAGCGCTCCGGCCTTTTCACCTTCCCGAATCCGGTGAACGAGACCTCGGCCCGTTTGGTGGCCGCCGGCGTGGTGGCTCAATCGATCCTGTTCCTGGTGGTGCGGGAATGGTGGGTCTTGGTGCCACTCACCTACGGGTTCGTCGCCCGCGTGCTCACCGGGCCGACCCTCAGCCCGTGGGGCACGATCGTCACCCGCGTCATCACGCCGCGTATCACCCGCCAGCACGCCTTCGTTCCCGGTCCGCCCAAGCGATTCGCCCAGGGCATCGGAGCAGTGTTCACACTGGGGGCGTCGCTCGCCTGGGCGCTCGGTTCGTCGACCGTCGCGTACGTGCTGATCGCCGGGCTCACCGTGGCCGCGAGCCTCGAAGCCTTCGTCGGTTTCTGCCTCGGTTGCGTCATCTTCGCGCGCCTGATGCGTTGGGGCCTGATCCCCACCACGATCTGCGAGGAGTGCAACGACATCTCCAAGCGCCTCGCGCGGAGCTGAGTCAGTCGAATTCCGGCACGAGCGCGCCGGCCTCACGCGCGGCGATCGAACCCTCCACACTCCGGTCCCGTAGGCGACGTCGTCGGCCACGCCGAGCAACGTGAAGCGCACCGGGTCGAGATCGGGACGAGTGGTGAACCACGACCACACGTGCGGAGTCACCGCCGCGACGAGGGCGACCCGTCGGGCCCGCCGCGAGACGAGACACGCCAAGAGGGTCAACGGCCACCACGCGCGAGTCAGCGCTGACGCGATCAGTCGTCCGGCGTGGACATTGCCGAGTCCGGCGAGGCGGATCGCGATCGGGATCCGATCGGAGACGTCACGCAGACGTCGAACGAGGAGCGCCGTCGAGCCGACGGCGGTCGCGATTCCGAGCACGGCGTGTCCGGACGCGATCAATCCCCACGCTCCGGCACTCCAACGGTTGACGCGTAGCGGGGCGACGTGGCCCCGATGGCGGGCGTGCAACGCGGCGGCCGCCGATCCGTAGGACACTCGTTGGTGCCAGGCGTCGACGAAGCTGGTCCGTGGACGATGGGACACCTCGGCTCGCGGTTCGTAGCGACATCGCACCCCGGACTCGTCGAGTCGCCAGATCAGGTCGACGTCTTCGCCGTAGCGGAGCGACTCGTCGAACCCTTCGACGGTCCGCAGCACGTTCGTGCGAACCAACAACGCGGCCGCCGGCACGTACGAGACCCGGGTCCGGGCCCGCACCCGGGCCGGGGTCGGGCCGAGGTCGAGCGGAGAGCGCGACACCTCGTAACGAGCCAACACGCTCGGTCCCGGGTTGCTGGCCACGCGGGGGGCCACGACACCGACGTTGTCGTCGTCGAGGTGGGCGAGAAGCGGTTGCCACGCATCGGGGTTCCACACCACGTCGGCATCGACGAACAACACGAACGGCGTCGTGACCTCGGCGAGACCGGTGTTGCGCGCCGTCGCCGGACCGCCCGCGACCGCACGACGCAACACTTCGGCACCCGCGATGGGTGCGATGGGACTCGACGAACCGTCGTCTACCACGATCACCCGGGCGGCGTCACCGAGCGAGTCCACCAACGTCGTCAGTTCGTCATGGCTTTCGTCGTGGGCGGGGATCACGACGGTCACCTCTCTCGCGTCATGACTCCGGGAACTCTCGGGCAACGGATGAATCGCACCGTTCTCGACGAGTCGCTCGACGAGTGCGTCGACTCCTCGCGTCGGAAGATCGTCGCCGACCTCGAGCGCGTCGAGCACGGCGGTGGCCGCCGGACGCAGTCGCATCACCTTGGCGGGTGATCCGGCCACGAGCGTCTCGCCGGCGTCGGATCGACGTCGCCACCACGAGGTGTCGACCACGTATCTCATGCGTCGGCTCCGAGCCAATCGACGATCGTCGCGACCAGATCGCTCGTCCACGAATCGATGATGCTCTCGCCGGCCGCGGCGGTGGCCGTGGTCGGATCGCCGAGCACTCCGTTGGGGCTCACCGCGCGCACTCCGGCTCGACGCATCTGGCCGATGATCTCATCCAACGGTCGGGTGTCGCCGGCGACGGCGAGGTCGAGTCTCACCGAGTCCGGAGCGAGCGCCAGCATCACCGATGTCTCGGTGTGACCGGCGTGAGTGTCGCGCGCGTCGTCCCCCCGTGGTGACCACGTCGCGACCCGGCGACCCTCGCGGGTGGCGGTTTCGGCGACTCGTCGCAACACCTCGAGGTTCCCGCCGTGTCCGTTGACGAGCACGACGCCACGGGCCCAGTCGCACGAGCGGATCAACTCGACGAGCACGTTCGTGGTGGCCTCGGCGCCGATGGAGATGGTCCCGGCGAATCCGCTGTGCTCGCCGCTGCTCGAGTAGGCGAGTGGCGCCGCGACGACGGGACGGGGCGACATACGCTCGGCCGCTCGTCGCGCCACGGCCACGGCGATGACGGTGTCGGTGTCGAAGGGGAGATGCGGGCCGTGTTGTTCCCACGATCCGACGGGCACGAGCACCACGGTTCCGGTCGCCAGCGGCTCGGCCATGTCCGACATACTGCCGTGCGCGGGACTATTCGTCGCCCACCGCGTAGAAGAAGCCGCTGCGGCTACCCACATAGATGCGCCCGTTCCACATGACCGGGCTCGATTCGATGTTGGCCGACAGACCGACCTCCCACAGCTGGTTCGGCTGGCCGCCCGCGAGCGACCAGGCCCGCAGTTTGCCGGCGCCGTCACCGAGGATCAGCGTGTCGTCGACGACGAGGGGCGAACTCAGAGCTGGTCCGCTCACCTTGATGGTCCAGACGATGGCTCCGGTCGCACGGTCGACGGCGTAGACGGTGCCGGGTTTGGTGGGCCAGATGACGAGGTTGTTCCACAGGGCCGGGGTGCTCCAGGTTCCCGAATCGACACCCTTGTTGACGTCGACCCGCCACACCACCGGGTCGGCTCCGTCCGCGACGATCCGGGGGTCGATCTTGAGCAACTGACCGACCTCTTTGGCGCGACGATTGTTGCGGTCGACTTCCACGCCGACGTAGAGAAAGCCGTCCTCGTCGATGACCGTGGTGGCGTCGCTGTCGTCGCCGGTCCAATAACGGAACACCCGGGTC
>JBJTFY010000279.1:0-4376 GCA_046093625.1 Actinomycetota bacterium | reverse complement strand
CCGACACTCGACTCCGCGTCCGAAGCGACGGCCAGCGGGGTGAACGACACGAACGGTGCGTCGCTCGACGACGAGATCTCTCGCACCGAGGCCGACTTCGCGTCCGCCATCGACGCCGCCGACGCTTCGCGCGCCGTACGCGCCGTACTCGATCTCGAATCGGCCATCCGCAACTGGTCGGCCGACACCTTGCAGAGCACCGACATGGACAACGCCCACTCCGCGTTGCGGTCCATGATCGTTCGGCTGGGAGACGCGGCGGTGGGCGGCTTGGCCGATCCCCGCGACGTGATCGGGCCGTACATCGGGGTGCTGCTCGAGCTGCGGGCCGCGGTGCGCGCCGACAAGCGATACGACCTCAGCGACCTCATACGCGATCGCCTGGCCGCGGTCGACGTCGAGGTTCGTGACACGCCCCAGGGCGTCGAGTGGGTTCTACGCGGACCGCAGTGACGGACCGTGGTGGTCCATGCCAGCCACCCGGGCGCGACGCCTGACCCCGGCGGCGGTGTACACGGCGATGAAGACGATGGTTCCAGCGATGAGGATCACCGCTCCACTCGGCACGTCGGCGTACCAACTGGCGTACATTCCGACCCCTCCGAACACCGCACCCAACACCGGTGACAACCACAACATGCGACCGAACGAATTGGTCAACAATCGTGCGGTGACGGCCGGCAACACCAGCAACGCCGAAATGAGTAGAACGCCGATCACCCGCACCGTCACCAAGATGGTGGCGGACAACAGGATCATGAGCACCGCCTCCATGCCGGGTACGTTGACGCCGCTGACCCCGGCCACCTCCGGATCGAACGTGGTGAACAGCAGTTTTCGGTACAACAGAACGACCACCACCGCACTGACCACGCCCACGGCGGCCACGGCGAGGATGTCACCCGTGAACACCCCGAGTACGTTGCCGAAGAGAACCGCGTCGATACTGCGCTTCGCCTGACCGAAACGCGCCTGGAGGGCCAGACCCACCGCGAACGAGGCCGTGGTGATGACACCGATGGCCGCGTCGGCCCCGATGATGCGCTTGCGCGAGACGCGACCGATCATGAGACCCGACAGGACGCCCCACACGCCGGCCCCGATGAAATAGTTGACGTTCAGCACGGCGGCCAGGGCCGCACCACCGAACACGGCGTGACTCAATCCGTGTCCGATGTAACTCATGCTGCGCAACACCACGAACACGCCGATCAGTCCGCACAACGCCCCGGCCAAGGTGGCGATCAAGATGCCGTTACGAAAGAAGGAGAAGGAGAACGGTTCGAGAAGGTCGACAGCGGTCATGTCAGGCCCCGCGACGACTCAGGCGAAGCCGCAACTCGTCGTTTCCCTGTTCGAGCACCACCGGCATGCCTCCGTGCTGCAGCACCTCCATGGGCGCTCCGTATGTGCGCTCGAGGAAGTACGGCTTCAGAACGTCGTTGGGTGCCCCGTCGGCCACCACCGTGCGGTTGAAACAAATCAAACGTGGCAAGTGGGCCGCCAGCCCGTTGAGGTCGTGAGTGGTGAGCACGATCGTGATTCCCGCCCCGATCGAACTTCCCTTCGGTGCCGACTCGTTGAGGTCGGCTAGAACGTGCAGCACCTCGTGTCGAGTGCGGACGTCGACGCCGGCCGTCGGCTCGTCGAGCACCATCAGATCGGGTTTTTGCATCAGGGCCCGGGCGAGGAACACCCTTTGTTGTTGTCCTCCCGACAACTCGCGAATGTGGCGACCGGCCAGTCCCGCGAGTCCGAGATGTTCGAGAACCTCGTCGATCTCGGCGCGCTCGTCGGATCGCAAGCGTGGCCACCACGAGTGTTGCGGACGACCCATGCCGACGACCTCGGCCACGGTGACCGGGAAGTTCCAGTCGACGGTCTCGATCTGCGGTACGTAGGCCACTCGCACGCCGTCCGCGCGGTGCACGGAACCGTGCACCGGCTTCACCGAGCCGAGCATGGCGCGCAACAAGGTCGTCTTTCCCGAGCCCGATGGTCCGACGATTCCCACGAATTCACCCGGACTCACCGTCAAGTCGACCCACTCGATGACGGGACCGTTGCCGTACGAGCAGGAGACGTGGTCGAAGTGAACGAGCGGCGGAAGAGGGGCGACCGTGTTCACTGGGGGTACTCGGCGGAGTCGGGGCCCACGTCAGTGACGTCGAGGGCACGCAAGGCCGAGGCGTCGCCCCCGAGGGCTTCGATCATCGTGACGTAGTCGAAGCGCATCAACCCGAGCCACGAATGTTCGGGATCGCCGGGGGCGCCCACCAGGTCGTCGTCGCGCAACACGTCGACGTAGCGAACACCGGTCTCCTCGCCGATCTGTTCGAGCACGGTCGACGGAAAGACCTCGCTCCCGAAGATGGCTTTGACCCCCGACGACTTCACCTGCTCGATGAGATCGGCCACCTCACGAGGAGTCGGTTCGGCGAAAGACGACGGTTGGATCGCCCCGATGACCGACCAGCCGTAATGCCGCGCGAAATACGCGTAGGCGTCGTGATAGGTGAGCAACTGACGCTGGTCGGGGTCGAGGGTCGCGGTGGCCGCATCCATGGCGGAATCCAGAGCGTCGACCTTGGCGACGAACGCTTCGTAGTTCGCGGAATAGGTGGCGGAATTGGCGGGGTCGGCGGCCGACAACGAATCACGGATCTGGGCGGCGAAGTCGCCGGCCATCGGCGGGTTCGTCCAGACGTGCGGGTTCGGCTTGCCACCATCGACGGGAAACGAGAAGTCGAAGATCCAATCGTCCTCGGGCAGGATGGCCGTACCCAGTTCACAGATCACGGCACCCTCGCGCAGATTGGCTGCGGCTAGGTCACGGGTGGGGTCCTCGAGTCCGAGTCCGTTGATGAAGACGATGTCGGCCACTTCCATCGTCGCAGCCACGCTCGGTGGCGGCTCATAGGTGTGACTGTTCGTCCCTTCGGGCACGACACCGACGACTCGGGTGTCGGTGCCGGCGGCGATGTTCGCGGCGATGCTCGTGATGGGGGCCACTGTTGTGGCAACCAACAGGGATCGACCCGACACCGCCGAACGTCGGGGACAGGGCGTGTCGGTGGGCTCTTGGGACCCCGACCCGGAGTTACCACAGGCGACGAGCGTGACCATCGCAATACACACTAAACCGATTCCGGAGCGCGTCGAACCACATCGGGCATGGCGGGGGATCATGGGATCAGGGTACCAGCCCGTCCGGGGAGGGCGTGGCTCCGGCGATGTTCAGTGGTCGGCGAGGATCACGCGATCCATGAAAGCCATCACCATGTCGCACCAGGCCGCCTGGTCGACCGGTTGGCCCGTGACCTCGTCGATCACGATCCCGAAGGAGTACGCGAGCATGAAGGCTGCGGCGGTGTCGGCGTGCACTTCGGGTCGCACCCATCCGCGCACCTTCGCCTGCTCGATCAGATCGCTCAACTTGGCGCGCATGCGCAGTTGTGCTTCCCCGAGTCGGTGTCGGTAATCGTCGCGCCCGATCGTCGCGCCGGTCATGCTCGCGCGCAACAATCGACTCTCCGGACGCCCGGGCAGGAACGGCGAGGAAACCACGGCGGCGACGAATCGGCGGAACGCCGTCGGAGACTCGGCCCGCGCGAATGCGATGGCGACGTTGGCGACGTCCTCGTCGACATAGCGCGTGAAGATCTCTACCTGCACCGACTCGACGAAGTTTCCGAAGTCCTCGAAGTGGTGGTACAGCGACCCCTTCGAGATGCCCGACTCGTCGAGCAACATCTCGACGGTGTACCCGTACAGACCGTGCTCGGCGGCCAGATCGACCCCGGTGCGCAACAGCAACGCCTTGGTCGGATGCGTCTCACGCGACTTCTTCATCGACTCACCGCCCCTGCGCCCGTTGCGTCTCGGCCCAGGTCAGGCCGGCGAGCGAATCGACGTCGTGGGGCAGTCCGAGCACCCGCTCGGCGACGATGTTGCGTTGCACCTCACCGGTGCCGCCACCGATGGTCAGGGATCGGGCGAACATGTAGCCGTCGAACCACCCCGGGTGATCGAGCGCCCGCAGGCCGACCCCTCCACCGCCACCGAGGCCGTTGTGGGCACCCCGCGCCGAATCGTCGTCGCTCTGGCGCAACATGGCGTGGGCGCCGAGGATGTCGCGGGCCACCTCCATCACGTTCTGCCCGTGCTCGTCGGCGAGGATTTTCCGGATACTGGCTTCGGGTCCGGGCTGTTCGCCCCGCAATCGCGCCGACAGCGTGCGGATGCGGATGAGATCGAGCAACACGTGCTCGATGTAGACGCCCGCCAATCGCTGACGCATCACCGGGTCGACCACCGGCCCGCGCTCGCGAACCGCATCGAGCATCTCGAGCGCGGTGGGTCCGCTCCCCCACAGG
>JBJTFY010000278.1:0-4629 GCA_046093625.1 Actinomycetota bacterium | reverse complement strand
AGGTCGTAGACCTCGGCCATGTTCATGTCGGACGGCGACATGCCGGCTTCCTCGTACGCGGCCCAGCACAGCGAATCCTTGAAGCCCCGCGCGGGAGGAGCGACGACCGCCGTGGAGTCGGTGGCGAAGTCGGGCAACTCGAGGATCGTCTGCGGATACGTGGGCGTCACGGTGCTGACCGCGCGAATACGCGGGACGCCCTTCAACGAGCCCAACTTCTTCTCGGCGTAGGCCCGGCTGGTGACGATCATGGCGGCCGCCCCGTCGGACGTGGCGCAGATGTCGAGTAGTCGCAACGGATCGCTGACGATGGGGCTGTTCAACACGTCCTCGATCGCGTTCTCCTTGCGGAAGCGGGCGTAGGGGTTGTCGAGACCGTGACGCGAATTCTTCACCTTCACCTGTGCGACGTCCTCGGCCGTCGCGCCGTACAAATCCATGCGACGACGGGCGAACATGGCGAAGTACACCGGGTTGGTGGCGCCCAGAAGGTGGAAGCGCAACCAGTCGGGATCGGTCTTGCGCTCTCCGCCGACCGGGGCGAAGAACCCCTTGGGCGTGGTGTCGGCACCGATCACCATCGCCACGTCACAGAAGCCGGCCAGGATCGAGGCGCGGGCGGCCTGCAAACTGTGGGCGCCACTGGCGCAGGCCGCGTAGTTCGACGAGATGCTCGCGCCGTTCCATCCCAGTTTCTGGGCGAAGGTCGAACCGGCGATGAATCCGGGGTATCCGTTGCGGATCGTGTCGGCTCCGGCGACGTACTCGACGTCCTTCCATTCGATGCCGGCGTCCTTCAATGCCGCACGGGCGGCGACCATTCCGTACTCGGTGAAGTCGCGACCCCACTTGCCCCACGGGTGCATGCCCACTCCGAGCACCACGAGATCGCGTTCGCTCATGAGCGTCCTCCGATCGACGAAGCGGCGGAGGGTCCGGCCGGCGCCCACACGTACACCATGAACTCGGTGTCGACGCCGTCGACCACCTCGCGATACAGCACGTCGGTCTCGAGCTGCATCGGCATGCCCACCTTCAGGTCGGCCGCGAGGATGCCTTTGGGAACCTGGCCGAGCACGATGATGCCTTCTTTGTCGAGTCGAACCGCGGCGAGCGCATAGGGCTCGAAGGGTTCGGCGGCGCGATACGGGGCCGGAGGCGCGTACTGATTCTCGGTGTAACTCCAGACCGTGCCCACGCGCGACAGCGGTGTGGCCACGAGTTCCTCGCCGTCACAGGCGGGGTTCGGGCAGGCCCCTGATCGAGGTGGGAACACGTAGGTGCCGCACGCGGCGCAGCGACAACCGATCAGATGTGGTTGGTCCTCGAGGGTGAACCATCCTTCGACGGCGGGGACCCGGGCGACTCCCCCGGTGGCGGAAACTGACACGTCGTCAGAATACTCGCGGCGTCATGACGGGGCTCATTCCGGAGCTTCGGTGATGCGCAGCAACTCCGGCACGACGGCTTCGGACACGATGCGGTCGAGGTTCTCCTGCGAGAGGTGGACGCCGTCCTCGCGCAACGGTCCTTCGGCGGTCTCGTATCGATCGAGGATGGCCGTCCAGCCGAGGCGCGCGATCCCCGGCCAGCGAACCGACCACTCGTCCATGAGGGCATTCCACGCCTCGACCCGATCGTCGGCGGCGAAGTCGGCACCGCTCAGGGCCCCGGTGCGTACGTACGGGGCATCGAAGATCACGAGCCGCGCGCCGATGTCGTCGAGCGATTCCATCAAACGGGTGATGGCCGCCTCGTGACGCACCGCGTACTCGGGGTCCCCGATGTGATGCCACGCCGGATCGTTCGGATAACGCTGACCCGACTGCTCGGGAACCGAGGCGATGAGCAGAACGAATTGGGGTCGGAAGTCGTCGAACATCGGCTGCCACGTCCGGTCGAACGTCGGGCAGTAGTCCATCGCGAAGTCCATGCCCGACCACCATTCGATGCGCTCGACCTCCACGATCGGACAGTTGCGTCCGCCGGCCCACACCACGTCGAAGCGGTCGGAGGCCATGTTGTGGATGGCCTGGGCGACTCCGAACGACGTCGAATCGCCGATCACCATGATGCGAGGAAGGTTTCTCCTCACCTCGGACAAGATCCCGGTGATGATCTCTTGCAGGCGATCCTGTTCCCCGCCTGCGACCAACGTGGTCGAGTCGGACCTCAGTTCGAAATCCTCGAGAGCAAATCTGAAGGCGTCCTTCTCGCCATAATCGACCACGACCAATGGCCACCTTGAGAACTGATCGAGCACCTCGTTCGCCACGAGACCCGTTTCAACGATCTCGGTCAAACCGGGATCGGCCGAGGGATCCAACACCTTGCTCGCTACGCGCTCGCCCACCAATTGACGTTCGTTCGCTCCCACTCCTATGAAGATCACATCGGCCGAGTCAGTGGCCGGATCCGCCAACACATCGGCGATCGAGGGACAACCATTCATGGCAACCACGAGCAACACACACCCCGGGATCGTGTGGTCGACGACGTCTAGATCCAGCCCGAGGTTCGCGACGTCGACGCCTAATTGACCCTGTGATCCGATCACCAAGACGCGAGGCAACGGAGTCTGCGCGAGCGTCGTGGGCGCGCCGGTGTCTTGCGAGGTGGGATCCTCCGAGAAGTCGACCACCGTCTCGGGGGCGTCGAGTCCGGCCAGCACCATCGGCGGCCGCGAGGGCACCACGGCGGCCGCGACGGCGATCCCGACGATCGACACCACGAGCGCCACCGGGGCCGACACACCCGTCAACACACGGCGGGTCCGCACCGGGTCCTCGATCAGACGCCACACCACCCACCCGACGGCGAAACTCGCCGCGACGCGAACGACGTCCAGGCCCCAACCGTCGAATCCCATGCGATCCGGATTCATCAACACGATCAACGGCCAGTGGACGAGGTAGATCGAGTAACTGGCCCGCCCGACCGCCACCGCGGGTCGCACCGACAAGGCCCGCGCGACGACGCCATCACGGGAGGCCGACAGCACGATCGCGACCGACAGCAACGCCACCCCCGCGAGACCGCCTCGGTACAACCAGGTGTCGGCGGGCTTGGCCACCACCATGAGCCCGATCAGTGCGACGAACGCCGTGCCTCCGAGAACCCCTGCGCCACGCACCGACCCGATGCGCGGACGCGAGGCCAACAGCACCGCCAGCAACGCCCCCACGAGCAACTCGGCCGCTCTCAGGTGTGTTCCGTAGTAGCCGAGGTTGCGTGAGTCGGTGAACAACGAACCCGTCACGCTCGCCAGGGTCAAGACCGACAGTCCGATCACCAAACCGCGTCGACGTCGCGCGAGCACCACGAACACCAGCGGGACCAGCAGGTAGACCTGCTCCTCGATCGCGAGACTCCAGAAATGGATGAGGGGTGACGGCGTCGCGGTGAACATCTCGGCGTACGTCGTTTGCGCCGTGGCGAAGCGCCAGTTGGCCACGTAGCCGAGTGACGAGGCGAGATCCCCGCGCAACCGGGTGCCCTCGTAGACACCGACGAGTGCGAGCACGGTGATGGCGGCCAGCACGACGAGTGAAGCCGGCGACAACCTCCGCAGACGTCGGCCCCAGAACCGCTTCAGATCGACCCGTCCCGTGGCGGCGCGCTCACCAAGGAGCAGTCGAGTGATCAAGAACCCCGAGAGCGTGAAAAAGAGCGACACTCCGAGAAATCCGCCGGACATCCAACTGATGTCGAGGTGGAAGAGCACCACGGCCACCACGGCCACGGCGCGCACGCCGTCGAGTGCGTCGATCCTCGACGGACCGGTGCCCCCTTCGTCCCCCACAGGGCGAGATTACCGCTGGTCACGGGGGACTGACCGATCGCGGCGTCGATTTCTGACACAGCGTCAGATTTCCCGCGAGACCCGACTACAGTCGTCGCGTCATGGATCTGCGCGAGACCGCCGAGGAGTCGGCATTCCGACTGGAAGCCCGCACGTGGCTCGAGGCCAACGTTCCGGCCGAACCGCTCCCCAGCTTCGACACCGCCGAGGGTTTCGCGCTCCACCGTGAATGGGAGAAGCGGTTGTACGACGGTCGGTGGTCGGCCGTGTCGTGGCCCGAGCAATACGGCGGTCGAGGAGCCGACTACATCAAGTGGCTGATCTTCGAGGAGGAGTACTACCGCGCCGGAGCACCGGGCCGCGTCAACCAGAACGGCATCTTCCTGCTGGGTCCGACGATCATGGAAGTGGGCACCGAGGCGCAGAAGCAGAAGTTCCTCCCCACGATGGCCTCCTCGGAGATCGTGTGGGGGCAGGCCTGGAGCGAACCGAACGCGGGCAGCGATCTCGCGGGCATCAAGAGCAAGGCCGCGCGCGACGGTGACGACTGGATCCTGAACGGACAGAAGATCTGGGCCAGTCGCGCGGTGTGGGCCGACTGGTGCTTCGGAATCTTCCGCACCGATCCCGAGGCCGAGCGTCACCGCGGACTCACCTTCATACTGTGTCCGCTCGACCTGCCCGGTGTCACGGTTCGACCCATCGCCCAACTCGACGGCGACACTGGCTTCGCCGAGATCTTCTTCGACGACGTGCGCGTGCCGGTCGACAACACCCTCGGTGAGGTCAACAAGGGCTGGAACGTCGCGATGGCGACCGCCGGATTC
>JBJTFY010000277.1:0-5479 GCA_046093625.1 Actinomycetota bacterium | reverse complement strand
TTGATGGCCGAGTTCTCGCGACGCAGCGCCCGCCCGGTGACCTTCACGCTCGTGAAGTCGCCCGACTACGACCCCGACACGTGGCAACGCCTGCTGGCGATGGTGGTCGAGGCCAACCAGAGTGGGGCGCGGTTGTTCCCGCAGGTGTCGTCGCGCCCGATCGGTCTGGCCTCGGGATTGTCGGGATACCACGCGTTCCAGCGGCGGCCCTCGTACATGGCGATCGCCCATCTCCCGCTGGCCGATCGCGCCCGACGCATGGCCCAACCGGAGGTCAAGGCGGCGATTCTCGCCGAGGCCGACGTTCCGGTCGACCAACCGGGCTCGATGGCCAACATGTACAACCTCTTCCAGATGGCCGCCCCGATGCTGTACCCCCTCGGTGACCCCGTCGACTACGAGCCCGACCCGTCGCAGATGCTGGGCGCGCGCGCCGCGCGCACCGGTGAGCCGATCCTGAGCGTGCTCTACGACTTCTTGCTCGAGCAGAACGGTGCGGCGATGTGCGCACTGATGGGTGGGCCCGACGTGCACGAGAACCAAGAGGTGCTGCGCTCCATGCTCACGCATCCCGAGACCGTCACCGGTCTGAGCGACGCCGGCGCGCACGTGACGCTCATCTGCGACGCCACCATGCCGACCACGCAACTCACCTTCTGGGCCCGCGATCGCCATCGCGGCGAGCGCATCCCGCTCGAGTTCCTCGTGGCCAAGCAGACCGCGCGCAACGCCGACCTCTACGGGTACTCCGATCGCGGTCGTCTACTGCCGGGATTGCGCGCCGACATCAATGTGATCGACTTCGACAACCTCACTGTTTCACCGCCCAAGGCCTTCCACGACCTGCCGGCCGGCGGAACGCGGTTGATCCAACCGGTGAAGGGCTATCTCGCCACGATGGTGCGTGGCCAGGTGACGCGGCGCCACGACGCCGACACCGGAGCCCGCCCGGGCACCCTGGCCCGACCGGGTGCGAAATGACCGAGCCCGTCGTCACGCCGGCGGTCGACGACTTCGCCAAGCGGTTCCTGGCCGGCATCGTCGGGCAGGAGACGAGTCTCGATCGGTTCGTCGACGCCCCGAGTGGTCTGAGCGTTCCCGAGATGCTGGCGGCTCTCGGCCACCCCACGCTCGGTCGTCTCGGCATCCAGATGATGGCCGACTTCATGCACCCCACGGATTCGCGGTACTTCGACGCGATCTACGGGTCGTTCTTCGGTCAAAGGGACGTGCGTAACTGGCTGGTGCCGACCATGGCCCAGATCGAGTTCATCGACTTCGTCCCCACCCAGCCCCCGGCGTTCCTCGACGACGGCGAGGGGATCACCTCGGTGGACGAGTGGCAGATGTTCGCGAACCTCGCCGCGATCGGGGCGGGTGAGGGGACCGTGCCCATGTCGAAAGGCGTCAGCGTGCGTCGCTACCGCGACGGATGGATCACGTGGGCCTGCGACGTCTACGACACCGGCTCGTTTCGTACTCCGCCTCCCGACGGGGGAGACGCAGCCCCGATCCCGGACGCCCCGTCGCCCGCCGAATGGCCACGTCACGAGGCGACTCGGGTGACGGTGTGCTCGGAGGTGGACTTCGAGGCCGACTGTCTCCAGTTCCACCCGACCGACTCGGTGTACATCGACCCGATATTCGGCGAGTTCCACGGTCGCGACGAGATCACGGCGTGGATCATGGACATCATGCCCCGCGTCGGCAACATCGAGTTCGTTCCGGTGGGCCCCGAATTGAACGACGGCTCGGTGTACGTGCAGGAGTGGGTGCAGACCGCGGTGACGTCGAACGGCACCCGGGTGCCGATGACCCGGGGCACGAGCGTGCGGCGTTACCGCGACGGTTCGACCGTGTACGCCGCCGATTACTTCGACACCGCGACGCTCACACGGCCCGAGGTGTTGGCGGCGAGCCGTGATTGCGGTTCGACCATGCGCGGGGACGACATCATGCGTTACCGCTCGCGCGGGGCCTGATCACGGGAGTTCGCGCACCCGCACCGACAGGCAGGTGACGCAGCCTTCCAGCTTGATGAACTCGCCGATGTCCACCTCGATGGTGCGGTAGCCCCGCTCGCGGTAGGAGGCGGCCATGGCCGGCGCGTCGGCGGCCATGAGGATCAGGTCGGGTTCGAGCAGAACCACGTGCGCTCCCGACTCCTCGGTGACGGCTTCGAAGCGTTCGAAGTGATCGGTCGAGTCGAGGCCCGGGAGCCACCCGACGATGGTGCCGTCGCTCAGGGCCGTGGCCGCCGACTTTAGGTGCAGCACCTTGGTCAACGGCACGCCGACGACTCGGGCCCCGAGTGGTTCGACGATGGCGGCGAACTGACGCAGACCCTCGGGGTTGGTCCGACCGCCGAGACCGACGTAGATCGTGTCGCCGTCGGAGTCGGGAACCTTCAGGACGTCGCCCCCGTCCATGGTTCCGGGTGCGACGATGCGCTCGATACGACAGCCCAGTTCGGCCACGACGGGTTCGACGCCGATCGTCTCGGGTTTGCGTGCGTCGTCCCCGGGGCGGGTGATGACGGCGACCCCGCGGTAGAGCACGACCGGATCCTCGATGAACACCGCGTCGGGGCAGTCGTCGGCCGGCGGCACCTCGATCACGTCCCACCCGGCGTTCGCCACGGCGTCGACGTAGTTCTGCCACTGTCGCATCGCCAGAGCGAGATCGATGGGGGAACGGTCGATGTGGGTCACGATTCCCTCGCTCAAGCGAGGACCGGGACGACGGACGAGGGCGATACGGGTCGGTCGGGGCACTCCGCGAGATTAGGCGGGGCCGCCCCGACGCGGGGTCCTCACTAAGGTGACGGTCGGACAAAGGGGGAAACCATGACGACCGATCCGACCGCGGACCCGCGCATCGACCCACGGATCAAGACCCTGCTCGCGATGATGCCGAGTTTCGCGGCACCCGACGTGCCCGACCGCGCGACGTTGTTGGAGCGGTCCAACACCCCCGAGGGTCTCGCCGCGTCCGAGTTGTACCGATCGGTGATGGCGGTGTGCGACAGCGAGGAGAACGCACCCACCACGTGTCTGCGCATCAGTGAGGAGAAGGTGACGTCGCAGCCCGACGGGAACGCGATCACGTTGCGCATCATCCGGCCGGACAACGACGCGGTGTTGCCCTGTGTGTACTACATCCACGGTGGCGGCATGGCGTCGCTGTCGTGTTTCGACGGCAACTACAGCGGTTGGGGCAAGTTGCTGGCGGCCCGCGGCGTGGTGGTGGTGATGGTCGACTTCCGAAACGCGGTGAGTCCCTCGTCGTTGCCCGAGGTCGCGCCCTTCCCGGCGGGTCTCAACGACTGCGTGTCGGGTGCGCGCTGGGTGGTGGCCAACGCGGCCAAGATCGGAGCCGACCCGCGACGCATCGTGATCGCGGGCGAGAGCGGGGGTGGAAACCTCACGCTGGCATCGGGCATGAAGATGGCCAAGGACGGCGACATCGGGACGATCTCGGGGTTGTACGCGTTCTGTCCGTACATCGCGGGTCAGTGGCCGACGCCCGAGTGCCCGTCGTCGGTCGAGAACAACGGCATCTTCTTGAACCTGCACAACAACAACGGACGGATGGGGTACGGCATCGAGGCGTTCGACCGCCGCGACCCCCTCGCCTGGCCGAGTTTCGCCACCGAGGACGACGTGCGTGATCTGCCGCGCACGGTGATCAGCGTGAACGAATGCGATCCGTTGCGCGACGAGGGCATCAACTTCTACCGCCTGTTGCTGCGCGCCGGTGTGCCGGCCCGGGCCCGCACCATCCTGGGCACCACGCACGGCATCGAACTGATGCCGATCGCCTGCCCCGAGATCACCGCGTCGGCCCAAGTCGACCTGGTGGCCTTCGCCTCGGCCTGATCGACGCGGCCGTCTCGCCATGTCGGAGTCGATCACCTATCTCGAAGGCACCGAATTCGTCGGGAAGGTGGGCGAGACGCTGGCCGACAGCGTGCCGGCGTGGCCCGTGCCCGCCAAGGCCCCCACCGGGGCGCCCAACATCGTGTTGGTGGTGCTCGACGACGTGGGCTACGCGCACCTCGGCTGCTTCGGTGGACCGATCGCCACGCCTCATATCGACGCCCTCGCGCGGGAGGGTCTGCAATTCACGCGGTTCCACACCACCGCGATGTGCTCGCCCACGCGCGCGTGTCTGCTGACCGGACGCAACCATCACACCTGCGGAATGGGCGGCATCACCGACCTCGCCATGGGCTTTCCCGGATACAACGCCCGTATACCCAAGAACTGCGCCTTCGTCAGCGAGGTCCTGCGCCAGAACGGGTACTCGACGTTCGCGATCGGCAAGTGGCACCTCGCGCCATCGGACGAGTTGCACGCCGGCGCTCCCCGCGACCGTTGGCCACTCGGTCAAGGGTTCGAGCGTTTCTACGGATTCCTCGGCGCCGAGACCAACCAGTACGCGCCGGACCTGGTGGTCGACAACACCATCCTGGGCGCTGTCGAGCGTCGCGAGGGATACCACTTCTCCGAGGACATGGTGGACCGGGCGATCGCGATGGTCGACGACCTACGGGTGGGGGAACCGGCGAAGCCGTTCTTCATGTACCTGGCTTTCGGGGCCTGTCATTCACCGCATCAGGCCCCGCCCGAATTCATCGACGCGTACGCCGGTCGGTTCGACGACGGCTGGGACGCGTATCGCGAGCGCGCGTTGGCCCGCCAGAAGGAACTGGGTGTGATGCCACCCGACACGGTGCTGACCGATCGCCCGGCGTGGGTGCCCGACTGGGACACCTGCGCGCCCGACGACCGCCGCATGTGCGCGCGGATGATGGAAGTGTTCGCCGGGATGCTCACCCACACCGACGCCCAGATCGGACGCCTCCTCGACTTCCTGCGGCGAACGGGCGAGGCCGACGACACCCTGGTGATCCTGTGCAGTGACAACGGCGCCTCGGCCGAGGGCGGTGTCGACGGCACCTTCAACGAGGGGTTCGTCTTCAACGGGCTGCCGCACGTGAAAGAACGCACCGTCGAGATGGTCGCGCACCTCGGTGGCCCCGACACCTACGCCCACTACCCATGGGGCTGGGCCATGGCCGGGAACACGCCGATCAAGCGTTGGAAGCGCGAAACCCACGAGGGCGGCGTCGGCGATCCGATGGTGGTGTCGTGGCCGGGTCGGCTCGGTGGGGTCGCCGCGCGCACCCGTGACGGCTACGTGCACGCGATCGACGTCGGCGCCACCATCCTCGACGCCGCCGGTGTGCGCATGCCCGACTCGGTGAACGGCGTGGTGCAGCAACCGGTCGCCGGAGCCAGCGTGCTACCGGCGTTCGCCGATCCGTCGTTCGCGGGTCGCCCCACGCAGTACTACGAGCAGTTCGCGTGCCGGGCGATCCATCACGAGGGGTGGAAGGCGGTCACCTTCCACGCGCAGATGAAGTACACCGAGGCCGACGATCCCGACGCCCCGTTCGACGCGGACACGTGGGAGC
>JBJTFY010000276.1:0-3021 GCA_046093625.1 Actinomycetota bacterium | reverse complement strand
TCGCGGCCGCCATGCACACCCCCACAGGATGCGCCGCGCCTCGCCCAGATCGCCGAGGGCCTTGCTGGCCACGTCCTCGCTGCCACCGTGATCGGGGGGCACGGCGCGTAGACGACTGCGGTATTGCGCCATCACCTCGCCGCGCGTGGGCTTCACGGTGCCCATCGGGAAACCCAGGATCTCGAGGGCCCACGCGCGCGGGTCGCCCACCGAGCGCAGCGACGTGGCCTTGGTGCCCACCAAGTGGCTGATGAACGCCTGGCCGAGCGGACCGCGCCAGTTGAGAGCCTTCACCATCAACGGCGCCAACGCCTTTCGACTGGGCACGTCGAGTCGCTCGAGCGAGTAGATCGCCCCCAGCACCTGTTGCATCGGATTGCCCTGGGTGTCGAACTCGAACGCGAAGTCCTCGCCGCTGCCCACGAGGCGGTGCAGGCTGCGGGCCATGCCGTGACGGTCGACCTGGTAGCGATGGCGCAACCGCGGTTGGGCCACCCGTTCGTTGCGTTCGATCTGGGCCACGAGACGATGGGTGTCGGGGATCAGGTCTTCGTCGACGTCGACGATGTGGCGCGACACGATCGCGCCGAGCAACCAACCGCCGAATCCGGGGGCCGGGTCGGTGGGCAACACCATGTGGCCGAGCGACACACGGCGCGTCGGGGTGAGCGGTCGCGTGTGCCAGATCTCCAACTCGGCCAACAACATGACGAGTTACTCGTCGTCGTCAGCTTCGTCGTCGAACTCGATGTCCCCCGCATCGATCTCGTCCAGCAATCCGTCCACGATCTCTTCGGCCGCGGTGGGCACGAGCAGCGTGGTCTCCACCCAGCGGTGCGTGACGCGGTTGGCGATGAGCAACTCGGTGAGTTCGCGTCGTTCCTCGATGTCGAACTCGTCGAGTTCGTACTCGGTGACGTCGTCGCCCTCGTCGACTCCCCCGGCCACCGCCGTGACACCGATGCCCAGTTCCTTTTCGAGCTTGTCGAACAGGTTGTCCATCAGGTCCTCGTACTCGGCCGACACCACCAACTCGGACTCCACCCACGCGTGGGCGATGTCGGCGTTGGCCAGGCGTGCCGTCAGCTCGGCCTGTTGATCGGAGGTCCACGACGACAGGTCGTAGTAGACGTTCTCGAGATCGGGATCGAGCGGGTTCCAGTCGGTCACGACCGTGACGCTACCCGTCTTTCAGCGCAGATGCCGGTTCAGGAACGCCTCGGTTTCGTCGAACTCGCGGGCCTTGTTCGCGGGGTCGCGAAAGCCGTGACCTTCGCCGTCAAACTCGATCAGTTCGCAGTGGCGACCACCACCGTGGGAGATGGCGCGCACGAGTGCACGACTCTGGTCGACGGGCACCACGGGGTCGGCGGTGCCGTGCAGGATGAGCAACGGGACGTCACACAGTTCGGTGACGCGGTGAATCGGTGAACGTCGCGCGCTCTTGCCGACGGTCTCCGTCGGCGTCCCCATCAGCGTGCGGTTGTAATGGGCCTCGAAGCGATGCGTGGTGGCGTCGAGGGCCGCGATGTCGCACACCGGATACGACACCACCGCGCAGGCCGCCACCCGAGCCCGGTCGGCGACCACGTTGAGCGCGGTGAGACCACCGGCCGATCCACCGAGCACCGCCACGATCTCCGCGTCGCGACCGAGTCCGGTCAACACGTCGACCACGTCATCGCTGTCGAGTTCGCCCCAGCGGCCGCACAGGCTCTGCGTGAACGCACGGCCGTGCCCGGTGGAGCCGCGATGGTCGGGTACCAACACGTCGTAGCCGCGATCGACCCAGTAGTTGATCTTCGGGTGGAAGGTGACCTGCCATTGGTCGGTGGGGCCACCGTGGATCCAGCAGATGGTGCGACCGTTCGGTTGCGGCGCACGGAACAGGCGCGCGGGAATCGACTCTCCGTCGCGCGCGGCGAACGTGAGCAGATCGGGTTCCACCAGGCTGGGATGGCCGTCCCATTCGTGAGACGGCCCTATCACCAACGTGCGGCGGGTCCAGTCGTTGGTGCGGGTGTCGTAGGCGACGATCTGCGTGGGGGTCTTGCCGCCCGTGCGGATGGCCACCAACGTGTCACCCACCCACGACAACTGGCCGTGCACGGCCTTGGCGTGTTCGAGCACCTCACCGGTGGCCAGGTTCAACGTGCACAGTCGACCGAAGCCGTCCTCGTTGCGCACGAAGGCCACGCGTCGACCCGTGGAATCGAAACACCACGAGCGTTGACGTTCGCCCCACGACGACAGGCCGTGTTCGTGTCGCTCGTCGGCGCGCACCATGCCGACGTCGCCCACCACGGTGACGTTCAACCAGCCGGTGGAGTCGTCGAGCCAACCGAGGCGCTCGCCCACCACGTCGGTGCGCGGTTGCTGTATCTGCAGATCGGCGGCCGCACCGATCACCCCGGTGGTGGTAACCAGACGGGATTCGTCCCACGGCATGTGCGGTGGGTTCCACCCGACCCACACGGGCCGACCGTTCCCCCACACCGGGTCCATCACGAAGGCGTGGTCGCCCTTGTCGACGCGCGTGACCGAACCGTCCAGTTCGATCACATGGATTTCGGCCTGATCGATCACCACCGCCACCGCATCGGCGTCGGGAGAGACCACGGGCGACGACAACGTGCGCCCGGGGCCGGGTGTCATCAATACGTGTGGATCACGACCGTCCACCGGGATGGCCCACAGCTCGCCGGTAGCGGCCACGCACAGCACGGCTGAACCGTCGCGCAACCACTCCAGACTGCCACCGCCCAAGCCCCGACCGCCGCGAATGGGCCACGGGGACAGACGGCGCTCGGGACCACCATCGACGGGCACCAGCATCAGGTGGGTCTCCCCCGCGTCGGAGGCACAGAACGCCACCAGCGTTCCGTCGGGGCTCAGGCGGGGTTCGGTGATCTCGCGACCAGCCAGACATTGGGCCACGGTGAGGGGGCGCCGTTCGACCACGGGGCAAGGCTAGGGGAACAAGGGGTGGTCGATCGGTTGGGACTACGGTTGACGCATGCC
>JBJTFY010000275.1:0-18049 GCA_046093625.1 Actinomycetota bacterium | reverse complement strand
GTGTTGGTGGACGAGGCCGACGTGCGCCACTCGCTCGCCGCGGTCGTCGACGGTCTGCGCCGGGACCCGTCCCGACTCGCCGCGATCGCCGCCGCGGCCCGCGACAAGGGCGAGGCGAACCGTCGGGGAGCCGTCATCGACCTGATCGAGGAGATCGCGGGAGCGTGACGGCGTTCGACCTCTCTTCGCGACGTCGCATCCACGTGGTCGGCGTCGGGGGCCCCGGCATGAACGCCCTGGCCACCTGTCTCGTGCAGATGGGGCACGAGGTGTCGGGCAGCGACATCCGGGAGTCCGAGGTGATCGACCGCCTGCGCTCCATCGGAGTGCGGGTGAACATCGGCCACGACCCCGGGCTCGTCGACGGGTGCGACGCGGTGACGTCGTCGACGGCCATCCCCCCGTCCAACGTGGAGCGGGTGAGTGCGCGCGAGAAGGGGATTCCCGATCTCTCGCGGGCCGACATGTTGTCGGCTCTGTGCGCGTGTCGTCCCACCTTCGCCGTGGCCGGAACGCACGGCAAGACCACCACGACGTCGCTGCTGGTGCGCGGGCTCGAGGTGAGCGGTGCGGATCCGTCGTACGTGGTCGGGGCCGACCTCGTCGACCGGGGTTCGGGTGCGCGCTGGAGCGGTGGTGACGTCCTGGTGGTGGAGGCCGACGAGAGCGACGGAACCCACCTGACGCTTCCGCTCGTGGGCACGATCCTGACCAACATCGACCGCGATCACCTCGATCACTACGGAGGATTCGACGAACTCGTGCGGGGATTCGAGACCTACCTGCTCGGCATCGAGGGTCCGCGGGTGGTCTGCGTCGACGACCCGACGATCGCGGCGATCGTGGATCGACACCCGAGCCCGTGGTGGGTCACCTACGGATCGTCGAACCGGGCGCAGGTCCGATTCCACGACGTCCGGTCGAGCGACGGTGTCACGACGTTCGCGGTGCGCGACCAATGGGGTCGCGAGCATTCGGTCGTCAGCCCGCTGCGCGGGGTCCACAACGTGTCGAACGCGACCGCCGTGATCGCCCTGGCCGGGGCCATGTCGGCCGGAGTCGTGTCGAGCGACGGTGGGTCGGACACGACGAGCACGGTGATCCCGATCGACGCCGATCACGTGATCGAGGCGGTGGCCGGTTTCGGCGGCGTGAACCGCCGCTTCCAGATCATCGGAGAGGCCGGCGGTGCGACCTTCGTCGACGACTACGCGCACCTCCCGCGCGAGATCGACGCGGTGTTGACCGCGGCCCGTTCGAGCGGGGACGGTTGGTCGCGGGTCGTCGCGGTGTTCCAGCCGAATCGCTTCAACCGGATGGCCACCATGTCGCCCGAGTACGCGCACGCGTTCGGTGCGGCCGACGCACTGGTGTTGACCGACATCTACGCCTCGGGAACCACGCCGATCGCCGGGGTCGACGGCACCTTGGTGCTCGACGCGGTGCGCGCCGCCCGTCCCGACTTGGAGATCGTGTACGAGGCCGACCGGGGACGACTGGCCGCGGTGGTGTCGGGTCTCGTGCGTCCGGGCGACGTGTGCGTGTCGATGGGTTGCGGTGACATCGAGACCCTGCCTCACGAGGTCATCGCCCTGCGGGGCGGGTCGTGAGCATCGATCGCGAGGCCATCCGACGCGCACTGGGGGACGCGGTGTCGTTCGACCATCGCGTGGCCGCGCTCACCACCTATCGCGTCGGTGGCGCGGCCGCGGTGTTCGTGCGCGTCGACGACGAGTCCCGTTTGGCCCTCGTGGCGTCGGTCGCCGCGGAGCATTCGTTGCCGATCGTCGTGATCGGACGTGGCAGCAACATGCTCGTCAGCGACCGGGGATTCCCCGGCCTCATGGTGCAATTCGGGGATTTCGCCACGGGGATCGAGGTCGGTCTCGATTCCGAGGTGACGGCAGGGGCCGCGGTGTTGCTGCCGGTGTTGGCGCGACGCACCGCGGCCGCCGGCTTGACCGGTTTCGAGTGGGCCGTCGGTGTCCCGGGCAGCGTCGGCGGGGCGGTGTGCATGAACGCCGGTGGACACGGCTCCGACATGCGCGCCTCGTTGGTCGAAGCCCGGGTTCTCGACTGGCGGGACGGAACGACGCGGGTGATCGCGTCGACCGAACTGGGTCTGCGGTTCCGCGGATCGGCGATCGGGGAGGAACGCGCCGTGATCTCGGCACACCTGCGACTCGCGCCCGGTGACCGGGCCACCAGTGAGGCCACGATCGAAGAGATCGTCCGTTGGCGTCGTGAGAACCAGCCCGGGGGACAGAACGCCGGATCGGTTTTCGTCAACCCGGTACCCGGTGAGGTGGCCGCGGGCGAGTTGATCGATCGGTGCGGGCTGCGCGGTTTCCGTATCGGCAGCGCCGAGGTGTCGACCAAGCACGCGAACTTCATCCAGTCCGACGTCGGGGGCACGGCCGCCGACGTCGTCGCGGTGATGTCCCACGTGCGCGGGGTGGTCGCCGACAAGACTGGTCACATGATGCGCAGCGAGATCCGTCTCGTCGGTTTCGACACGACGTTCGACGAGACGCCCCGGGTGCCGGTTTCATGAGTGACGGAAACGGTGAACCGGGCTTCGACGACTCGGGACTGATCGGCTCGCCCCTGACCGGTGACGTGTCCGAGGACATCCAGGCCGAGTTGGCCGCGGTGTTCGCTCCCGACGCGACATCCGAGGGGGTCGTCGACGAGGCGTCGGCGCCGGTCGCTCCCCGCCGGTCCCTGCGCGAGCGCCTCGCGCGTCCGGCCCCCACCGGTGAAACGCCGACCCGTCGAGCGGTGTCGCCGAAGCGGCGGTCGAAGCCGGAGCAGAAGCCGGCGTCGAAGACCCCGGCCGCGACGCCGTCACCGCGCCGCGTCGATCCCGACCCGTCCGGTCCGAAGCGGGTGCGCATCTCCGACGACGACTCCGGTCCGGCCCCCTCGCCCGCCGTCGGGGCCGAGCGTTTCCGCAAGCGGCGCATCTCGATCCGTCGTGCGGCCGGGCGTCGCCGACTGCGTTGGTTCACCGTCGTCGGTCTCGTGGTCGTGGGGGTGCTGGTCGTGCTGTTGTTGCTGACCTCGCCGATCATGTCGATCCGTCGGGTCGACGTCGAAGGGAACGTGTACGCGAACCCCACCGCGGTCGGCGAGGTGATCGCCGACCTGAAGGGTGAGCCGATCCTGACCGCCGACCTGCACGCCGCCGAGACGCGTCTCGAGAGCATCGCGTGGGTGCAGAACGCGTCGGTGACACGACACCTCCCGTCACGGGTTCTGATACAGATCGTCGAGCGCGAGCCGATCGCGTTCTACCGAGCCGTCGACGGTTTCAACCGGGTCATCGACCGCGACGGTCGGGTGCTCGACGTGATCGAGGGCGATCCCGTCGATTACCCCCCGATCGCCGGTACCGGCCCCAACCTGTCGGCGGGGGACTCGGTCGACCAACCGTTCCTCGGCGCCGCCCAACTGATCAACGCCCTCCCGGCCGACCTGCGCACCCGGCTGATCGCCATGGCCGTGTCGCCGAGCGGGGAGATCTCGATGTCGCTCACGAACGAGGTCGAGGTCCTGTTCGGCCGCCCGGACAACTTCCAGGCCAAGTTGGTCGGGGTGGTCAACGAGATCAAGAAGCAGGGGTCGAACAAGTACGCGACCATCGACGTGTCGAGCGGTGAGCCCAGTGTCCGTTGAGTCGTCATGCCCATCTAGCAGGACTTTGTCGCCTCGCGGGTCTGGGGTATCCCCCAAATTCGTGCTCAGAAGTGGGAGAATGGCGATGTTTACAGCCCGTCCGGTCGTGCTCGACTGGAGCGGGATCACCGAACGACGCAATACCCGCAACACGACGAATGCCCAGAACACGTAGTCGGCGCAGCTGACGACCCGAGAGTGGAGGAGTCTCCCAGCATGGTTGGTGGACAGAACAACTACATCTGCCAGATCAAGGTGGTCGGCGTTGGCGGTGGTGGAGTCAACGCGGTGAACCGGATGATCGAGCGCAACCTGCGCGGCGTCGAGTTCATCGCGATCAACACCGACATCCAGGCCTTGATGACGAGCGACGCCGAGTTGAAGCTCGACGTCGGTCGGGAACTGACCCGAGGTCTCGGAGCGGGGAGCGACCCCGAGGTCGGACGTCAGGCCGCCGAGGCGCACCGCGACGACATCGAGGACGCGCTCAAGGGCGCCGACATGGTTTTCATCGCCGCCGGCGAGGGCGGTGGCACGGGTACCGGTGCGGCTCCGGTCGTGGCCGAAGTGGCCAAGAGCATCGGAGCGTTGACGATCGGCATCGTCACGCGTCCGTTCTCCTTCGAGGGTCGCCGTCGCGCCGTGCAGGCCGACGCCGGCATCGCCAAACTGAAGGAGAAGGTCGACACGTTGATCGTCGTTCCCAACGATCGACTGCTGTCCGTCGTCGACGCCCGCGACACGGTCATGGAGGCCTTCGGCCGCGCCGACGAGGTGTTGTACAGCGGTGTGTCGGGCATCTCGGATCTCATCACCAATCCGGGTCTCATCAACACCGACTTCGCCGACGTCAAGATGACGTTGCAGAACGCCGGCTCGGCCCTGATGGGTATCGGCACCGCCAGCGGCGACAGCCGCGCCCGTGACGCGGCTCTCAAGGCGCTGTCGAGCAATCTGCTCGAGGCCTCGATCGAGGGAGCGCGCGGAGTGTTGCTCAACGTCACCGGTCCTTCGACCATGACCCTCATGGAGATGAACGAGGCGGCCGAGATCATCCACGGCATCGCCCACCAGGACGCCAACATCATCTTCGGCACCGTGATCAACGACGACATGGGCGACGAGGTGAAGGTCACCGTCATCGCCGCCGGCTTCGACCGTTGGGACGGAGCGCCGCAGGTGCGTCCCACGGGTCGTCCGACCGGACGTTCGGCGACCCCGCAGCGCGAGTCGCGCCCGGCGCCGGCACCCAAGGACATCTTCGCCAGCGACCCGGCGGGTCCGGTCGACGATGGTGACGACGACTTCGACGTCCCGTCGTTCTTGAAGTGAGTCGGCGGGCACCATGCCCGCTCTCATCGACATCCCCGCGCGCCCCGATGTGAGGGTCGTGCACTCCGTGCGTCGAGACGGTGATTTCCGTCCCGACGGCGCGCCGAATTCGCACGAGGTTCGCCGTCGCCTGGCCGATCTCGAGTGGACCCAACTGACCGAGGACCACGGCGTGGAAGCCCGCTGGGTCGACGCACCGGGCCGACACGACGGCGCGAGTGGCGACATCACCCTCACCCGTTCGTCGTCGGCCGTGCTCGGTGTCTGGGTCGGTGACTGCGCGCCCGTCGTGGTGCTCGGTGACGAGGTGGTGGCCGGAGTCCACGCCGGCTGGCGCGGCGCGCGCGACGGGGCGCTCGAACGCTCGATCTCGGCGATGCGCGAGGCCGGCGACGAACCCCGGGTGGCGATCGTGGGGGCGCACATCCGGCCCTGTTGCTACGAATTCGGTGACGCCGATCTGGCGAGCATGGTCGAGCGTTTCGGGCCGTCGGTGGCCGCGCGCGACCGTCGGGGTCGCTCCGCGCTCGACATGACGGCCTGCGTCCGCACCGCGTTGACGGCGAGCGCGCCGGCGCTGACGATCATCGACGTCGGCCTGTGCACCGGCTGTCGCGGCGATCTGTTCTTCTCGCATCGCACGCGGGCGGAGACCGGGCGGCAGGTGCTGGCGGTGTGGCGGGTGGAGTCGTGAACGAGTGGGTGCACGCCGGTGAGCGGTATCAGCGCCTCGTCGAACGGGTGCGCGAACTCGGCGGCGATCGGGTGCGCGTCGTCGCCGTCACCAAGACCTTTCCCGTCGAGGCGGTCGAGGCGGTGCGCGCCGTCGGATGCGACCGGATCGGCGAGAACTACGCCAACGAGTTGATCGCCAAGGTGGGCGAGATCGACGCCCGCTCGCCGTCGCGACCCGAGGTGCACTTCATCGGGTCGGTGCAGTCGAACAAGGTGCGGCACCTGGCCGCGGTGGTCGACGTCTGGCAGACGCTCGATCGCGAGTCGGTGATCGCCGAGCTGGCCGCGCGCCGACCCGGGGCCCGGGTGCTCGTGCAGGTCAACGCGACGGCCGAACCGAACAAGGGTGGCTGTGTTCCGGCGGCCACCGAAGGTCTCGTCGCCTCGGCGCTCGCGCGCGGACTGCGGGTGGAGGGATTGATGACGATGGGTCCGACCCATCCCGACCTCGAGCTCACCCGCCGGGCCTTCGCCGCGACCGCTCGCCTGGCGGGCTCGCTCGGGCTGGCCGACGTCTCGATGGGGATGAGCGGCGACTGGGAGGTGGCCATCGACGAGGGTTCCACACTGATTCGGGTGGGCTCGGCGATCTTCGGTGACCGTCCACCCGCGGGGCGGTGACGGGCACTATTCTGCGGACGATGTCGTTCTTCAGGAAAGCCATGGATTACCTCGGCCTCGGAGAGGACGACGCCTACGCCGATTACGACGATCAGGACGCCCCTGATCGTTCCGGCGGGGTGTCACGTCCGGTCGATGGTCGTCGCTCCGAGTTCGACGACGGCGGTTCGCGTCCCGTGGCTCGTCAGGTGACCCCGCGCGACACCGATCCCATTCCGCCGCGACGCATCGGTATCGACGACTCCTCGATTCAGCCGCGACCGGTGTCGGGTCGTAGTTCGACGGTACGCACCGTGGGCGGCACCGTTCAGGGCGAACCACACACCGTCAAGGCCATCCGCTTCAACGACATCCAAGAGGTCGCGAACCGTTATCGCGAGGGTCAGCCGGTCATCCTCAACACCGAGGGTTGCGACGACGAAGTGGCTCGACGCATGATCGACTTCTCGAGCGGCCTCTGCTACGCGTTGCACGGCAAGATCGAAAAGGTGGCACGGGGCGTGTACTTGCTCAAGCCCGCGCCGCGCCCGAACGTCGACTACTGACCGACGTGAAGGAATTGATCGCCTCCCTCATCGGGTTGTACACGTTCGTCATCCTCATCCGGGTGATCCTGTCGTGGTTCCCCTCGCGCGGCGGTCCGATCGACACCATTCGCGACCTCACCGGTCGCGTGACCGAGCCCCTGCTCGGCCCCATTCGTCGCGCTCTGCCGTCCATGGGCGGCCTCGACCTCTCTCCGGTCGTCTTGCTCCTCGCGTTGCAGGTGCTGCGCAGCTTGATTCTGCGCTGAGGGTCGCCCGATAGCCTCGCCCTTCGGCATGAACGCTCGTCCGTATCCCTCCGTCGACGCCCAGCCCGACTTCCCGGCGATCGAAGCGGCCACCTTGTCGCGTTGGACCGCCGAGGGCACCTTTGCGACCTCGGTCGACGAACGGGGCACCGACGACGAGTTCGTCTTCTACGACGGCCCGCCCTTCGCCAACGGGTTGCCCCACTACGGCCACCTGCTGACCGGGTTCGTGAAGGACGCGATTCCGCGCTACCGCACGATGCGTGGTCAGCGGGTCGAGCGTCGTTTCGGCTGGGACTGCCACGGACTACCTGCCGAGGTCGAGGCCGAGAAGCAATTGGGCATCTCGGGGCATCCCGAGGTGACGGCGTTCGGCATCGAGAAGTTCAACGACTACTGCCGCTCGTCGGTGCTGCGCTACACGAACGAATGGGAGCGGTACGTCACCCGTCAAGCGCGCTGGGTCGACTTCGAGAACGACTACAAGACACTCGACCTGCCGTACATGGAGAGTGTGATGTGGGCGTTCAAGACGCTCCACGACAAAGGACTCATCTACGAGGGCAACCGGGTGCTGGCCTACTGCTGGCGATGCGAGACGCCGCTCAGCAACACCGAGACGCGCATGGACGACGTGTACCGCGACCGCCAGGACCCCGCGCTCACCGTGCGCTTCGCGCTCGAATCGGGCGAGAGCCTGCTGGCCTGGACCACCACCCCGTGGACCTTGCCGTCGAACCTCGCGCTCGCGGTCAACCCCGACGTGGACTACTGCGTGGTCGAACACGAAGGTGAGCGCCTGGTGTTGGCCGAGGCCCGACTCGGCGCGTACGAGCGCGAGTTGGAGGGCGCGGTGCGCGTCGGGACACTGCGCGGTTCCGAACTCGTGGGCCGTCGTTACCGCCCCTTGTTCGACTATTTCGCGGCGACCCCCAACGCGTTCCGGGTGTTGGGCGGCGACTTCGTCACCACCGACGACGGCACCGGAGTCGTGCACATGGCTCCCGGTTTCGGCGAGGACGACCAGTTGGCGTGTCAGGCCGCCGGGATCGAGACGATCTGCCCGATGGACAGCCACGGTTGTTACACCGCCGAGGTCGTCGACTGGGCCGGCCAGCACGTGTTCGCGGCCAATCCCGCGGTCATCAAGCGGCTCAAGGCCGACGGTGTGGTGGTTCGGCACGACACCTATTCGCACTCGTACCCGCATTGCTGGCGGTGCGCCGAGCCCCTCGTGTACCGCGCCATCTCCAGTTGGTTCGTCGAGGTGACGGCCATCAAGGCGCGCATGGTCGAACTGAACCAACAGATCACCTGGGTCCCCGAGCACCTGAAAGAGGGTTCGTTCGGAAAGTGGATCGCCAACGCCCGCGATTGGTCGATCAGCCGTAATCGTTTCTGGGGTTCGCCCATCCCGGTCTGGAAGAGCGACGACCCGACGTATCCGCGACTCGACGTGTACGGAAGCCTGGCCGAACTCGAGCGCGACTTCGGCGTTGCGATCACCGATCTGCACCGCCCCGCCGTCGACGACCTCGTGCGCGTCAACCCCGACGATCCGACGGGCCGATCGATGATGCGACGGGTTCCCGAGGTGCTCGACTGCTGGTTCGAGAGCGGCTCGATGCCCTTCGCCCAAGTCCACTATCCCTTCGAGAACACCGAGTGGTTCGAGCAGCACTATCCGGGTGACTTCATCGTCGAGTACATCGGCCAGACGCGGGGTTGGTTCTACACCTTGCACGTTCTCGCCACCGCGCTCTTCGACCGTCCGGCCTTCTCGACCTGCGTCAGTCACGGCATCGTCCTGGGCGACGACGGACAGAAGATGTCGAAGAGTCTGCGCAACTACCCCGATCCGATGGTGGTGTTCGACACTTACGGTGCCGACGCGATGCGCTGGTACCTGCTGTCGTCGGCCATCCTTCGCGGCGCCGATTTCTCGGTCACCGAGGCGGGCATCCGCGAGACCGTTCGTCAGGTCATGTTGCCGCTCTGGAACTCGTGGTATTTCCTCGGTCTGTACGCCAACGCCGAGAAGGTCTCGGGCAAGTTGCGCACCGACTCGGGTCACGTCCTCGACCGCTACGTCCTCGCCAAAGCCGCCGATCTCGTCGACACGGTGACCGACGATCTCGACGCCTACGACCTCTTCTCGGCGTGTGCGTCGGTACGCGACTTCCTCGACGTGCTCACCAATTGGTACATCCGACGTTCGCGCGACCGCTTCTGGTCCGGCGACGTCCATGCGGTCGACACGTTGCACACGGTCCTCGAAACCTTGTGTCGGGTGGCCGCGCCCCTGTTGCCCCTCGTGACCGACGAGGTGTACCGGGGTCTCACCGGCGCGGGAAGCGTGCACCTCACCGATTGGCCCGCGCGCGACTCGCTTCCGCGCGACCCGGCATTGGTGGCCGCGATGGACCGCGTGCGCGAGGTCTGCTCGTCTGCCCTGTCGGTGCGCAAGGCGCACGCCCGTCGCGTCCGCCTGCCCCTGGCCGAGCTGACCGTGTCGCATCCGGATGCCGAGTCCCTGCGCGGTTTCGTCGACATCATCGCCGACGAGGTGAACGTGAAGCGGGTGACTTTGTCCACCGCGCGCGAATCGGGTGTCACCGCGGTCCTGCAGGTGATCCCCGGTGCGCTCGGGCCCCGACTCGGTGGCCGCACCCAAGAGGTCATCAAGGCGGTCAAGGCCGGTGACTGGACACACGACGGTGGTGTGGTCGTCGCCGGTGGCATCGAGTTGGTGGAGGGCGAGTACAACCTCAAGATGGCGGCGGCCGAGGGAAGTGCGGGAGCCACGCTCGCCGACGGTCTCGGCATGGTGACTCTCGACATCGACGTGACACCGGAGTTGGCCGCCGAGGGAACCGCCCGCGATCTGATCCGACTCGTACAACAAGCACGGCGCGATGCCGGACTCGACGTCAGCAATCGCATCGAATTGGGCCTCGGGGTGTCGGAGTCCGCGCGTCGGCGGCTCGCCGCGTTCATCGACATGATCGCGACCGAGACTCTGGCGACCTCGATCGCCTGGGTGGAGGGACCGTCCACCGCCGAACTCGACGACGAGCCGGTGCACATTTCGGTGTTGGCAGTCCGATAACGCGCGCGACCGGCGGACTATCCTCGCGGGAAACCTCGACCAAGGACGTCCCCATGGCCAGCAAATCGGTCAAGAAGCCCGCACCCAAGAAGCCCGCACCCAAGAAAGCGACACCGAAGAAGGCCGTCGCCAAGAAGCCGGCACCGAAGAAGCCGACACCGAAGAAGGCCGTCGCCAAGAAGCCGGCACCCAAGAAGCCAGCACCGAAGAAGGCCGTCGCCAAGAAGCCGGCACCCAAGAAAGCTGTGCCGAAGAAGGTCGTGGCCAAGAAGGTCGTGGCCAAGAAGCCGGCATCCAAGAAGGCAGTGCCGAAGAAGGTCGTGGCCAAGAAGCCGGCACCACAAAAGACCGTGGCCCCCAAGGGGGTCACTGCGACGAAATCCTCGGTGACGAAATCATCGGTGACGAAGGCACCCGAGAAGAAGGCGCCCGTCAAGGTTGCACCGAAGAAGCCGGTGTTCGTCAAGCCCGCGGTGCCGGGCAAGAAGCCCAAGACCAAGGACGGCATCATCTCCAACAAGGATTTCGATCTGGCGTTCCTGCGGGCGCAGCGCAGCCTGTTGGAAGCCGAGCGCGACCGCCTGTTGGGCCAGGCCGAACGCCTCGAGAACGAGCGTGAGAAGTTGATCGAGGAAGCCGGCATGGGCGACGACCAGTTCGACGAGGACGGCGGCGAGGGCGACACGATGGCCGTCGAGCGCGAGCGCGACCGGGTGTTGTCGGAGCAGGCGCGTCAATTGGTCGACGACATCGACGCGGCCCTGAAGCGCATCGAAACCGGCGACTACGGCTACAGCGTGGTCTCCACTCGTCCGATTCCCCGAGAGCGACTCGAGGTCATCCCGTGGGCCACCGAACTCGTCGAGGAGAGGGTCGGCGGGATCGGCCGTCGATGAACGAACCGTCCGGTGAGGCGTCACCCCGATGGTCGCGTCGAACCTCGATCGTGATCGCCGCGTTGTGCGTTCTGCTCGATCAGATCACCAAACATTGGGCGGTCTCGTCGCTCGATGACGGTCACGTCGTCGACGTGTTCTGGACCCTGCGTTTCAACCTGGCCTTCAACGGAGGCATGGCGTTCGGACGCGGTCAGGGTCTGGGTGCGATCATCGGTGTGGTGGCGACGGTGGTGGTCGTCGGACTGCTGGTGTCGCTCAAGCGGGGCAACGGTCCTCTGGCGACCATCGCGGTCGGCCTGATCGTGGGTGGGGCGATCGGCAACATCGTCGACCGGCTGTTTCGGGAGGAAGCCTGGTTCCGGGGCCGGGTGGTGGACTTCATCGATTTCCAATGGTTTCCGATCTTCAACGTGGCCGATGCGTGCATCAACGTCGGTGGTGCGTTGCTCGTGATCGGTTTCTTGTCGCGGAGCGCGGCGTGACGCGCGTCGTCTCCGAGGAGATCCCCGAGGCCCTCGACGGTGAACGACTCGATCGCATCGTGTCATTGGTGATCGAGGTGAGCCGGGCCGATGCCAGCGCCGTGATCGTCGCCGGCGGCGTGACGGTCGACGGGATGGCGGCCCTCTCCGGAAAGGTTCGTCTTCGGGCCGGCCAGACGGTCGCCATCGACCCGTCCAAACTTCCGGTCGAGGAGCCTCCGGCGGCCGATCACTCGGTGGTGGTCGACGTCATGCACGCCGACGACGACGTCATCGTGGTCGACAAGGCGGCCGGAGTCGTCGTGCATCCCGGTGCGGGCAACGCCACCGGAACCCTCGTGAACGGATTGCTGGCCGCGTTCCCCGAGATCGCCGGTGTGGGCGAGGCCCATCGTCCCGGGATCGTGCACCGCCTCGACGTGGGGACCACGGGCCTGCTCATCGTGGCTCGTACCGCGCGTGCGTACGACGCCCTCGTCGAGATGATGGCGTCGCGCGCGGTGACCCGGCGCTACACCGCGCTCGTCTGGGGTCGACCGGCTGCCCCGATCGGCACCATCGACGCCGCCATCGGGCGCGATCCCCGCGACCCGCTGCGGATGGCCGTGGTGGCCAGCGGTAAGCCGGCCCGCACGAATTACCGCGTCGAGTCGACGTTCGGTGATCCCGAGGTGTCCCTCGTGACCTGCGAACTCGAGACCGGGCGGACCCACCAGATCCGGGTGCATCTTCAGGCCACCGGACACCCGGTGGTCGGCGACCCGTCGTATGGCGGCGCCCGGGCCCCCCTCGTGATCGGTCGCCCGTTCCTGCACGCCGGCGGCCTCGAGTTCGTTCACCCCTTCTCGGGACGGTCCCTGGCATTCACCTCGCCGTTGCCGGCCGATCTGGTCCAGGTTCTCGACCGACTCCGCACCTGAGTCGCGCCGCGCTGCTACAGTTCGACCGACCGTCAAACGGGTCCCGTGAGGCCCGAACGGAGGAAACATGAGCAACGTCGCACCGGGTTCGCGCCCGTCCACATCACCGAGCACCTCGTCGACGGGAGCCGTTTCCTCCACCGAATCCGTCGTGGTGCTGGGTGACGCCGACGTGTCGCGCGCGATCACCCGGATCGCCCACGAGGTGATCGAACGCAACCGGGGTCTCGACGGTGTCGTGATCGTCGGGCTGCAACGCGGGGGAGTCTGGATCGCCGATCGCCTGGCCGCCGCCATCGCCCGTATCGATCCGTCGACAGAGGTACCCGTCGGTCGACTCGACGTGGCTCTCTTTCGCGACGACATCGCGATGCGTCCGGTGACGCCGGTGTCAGTCACCGAGATACCGGTCGACCTGGCCGGTTCGACGGTGGTGCTCGTCGACGACGTGCTCTACACGGGCCGCACCGTGCGGGCGGCGCTCGACGCCCTCAACCAATACGGGCGACCGGCGGCCGTGCAGTTGGCGGTGATGGTCGACCGCGGACACCGCGAGCTACCGATCCGACCCGACTACGTCGGCAAGAACCTTCCGACCGGGCGCGACGAGGACGTCAGCGCGACCGAGGCGGGGGTCACGATCAGGCGCAAGGTGTCGTCGTGAGACATCTTCGCAGCATCCCCGAACTCGGTGTCGACGGCATCGTGCGCATCCTCGCGCTCACCGACCACATGGTCGAGGTCAACCGCCGACCCGTGCCCAAGGTTCCCGCCCTCGTCGGGCGCACCGTGGTGAGCCTGTTCTTCGAGGACTCGACCCGCACGCGCATCAGTTTCGAGACGGCCGCCAAACGGTTGTCGGCCGACACCATGACCTTCAGCGTCTCCACCTCGAGCGTCAACAAGGGTGAAAGTCTGCGCGACACCGTCGAGACCGTGAGCGCGATGGGTGTGGCGGCGTTCGTGGTGCGTCACAAGACGTCGGGCGTGCCGTGGCGGATCTCGGAGTGGACCGACGCCAGCGTCATCAACGCGGGCGACGGCTGGCACCAACACCCGACGCAGGCGTTGCTCGACTGTCACACGATCCGCACCGAGTTCGCCCGGCCCGCGACCGCCGACTGTCTCCACGGCCTGCGGGTGGCGATCGTCGGCGACGTGCGACACAGCCGAGTCGCACGCAGCAACATCCAGGCCTTCACGGCGTTGGGTGCCGAGGTCGTGGTGGTCGCACCGCGCACCCTGTTGCCGCCCGACATCGCCTCGTGGCCGGTCGAGTGGACGAGCGATCTCGACGAGGTGGTCGGTGAGGTCGACGCGCTCTACATGTTGCGCATGCAGCGCGAGCGCATGAACGAGGCGCTGGTTCCCGACCTGTCGGAATACTCGGACCGATTCGGTCTCGACCGCTCCCGTGCGGCCCGACTGCGCTCGAGCTGCCTCGTGATGCATCCCGGTCCGATGAACCGGGGCGTGGAGATGATGATCGATCCGTCGGAGATCGAGCGCTCGATGGTCACCCGACAAGTCAGCAACGGGGTGGCGGTGCGCATGGCGGTCCTGTTCGACGTGCTCGGTGATCCCAACTCGGAGGTGGCGTCTTGACTTCTCTCAACATCGTCGGTGGTCGCGTCATCGACGTCACGACCCCACGCGAGGGGCGTCGTGCCGACGTCCACGTGGTCGACGGTCGCATCGCGTTGGTGGTCGACGCCGGTGGGACGTTGCCCGCCGCGGCAACGGTTCTCGACGCGAGCGACGCCGTCGTCTGCCCGGGATTCGTCGACCTGCACACCCACCTGCGCGAACCCGGCCGCGAGGAGTCCGAAACCATCGAAACGGGCAGTCGAGCGGCCGCGCTGGGTGGATTCACCGCGGTGGTCGCGATGCCCAACACCGACCCGGCGCAGGACTCGCGCGCGGTGGTGGAGTTCGTGCGCGAGCAGGGTCGCCGGGCCGGCCTGTGCGACGTGGAACCCTCCGGGTGCATCACGGTGGGGCGGGCCGGGGAACGACTGGTTCCCTACGCCGAATTGATGAAGTCCGGCGTGCGTCTGTTCACCGATGACGGAAACGGCGTGCAGGACCCGCTGCTCATGCGGCGGGCCTTCGAATACGCCGCCGATCTCGGTGTCACGATGGCCCAACACTGCGAGGTCGCGCGGCTGACCGCCGGAGCGGTGATGCACGAGGGTTCGTGTTGCAGCCACCTCGGATTGCCCGGTTGGCCGTCGATCGCCGAGGAGTTGATGGTCCACCGCGACATCGAACTGGTGCGCATCACGGGAGGTCGCCTGCACGTGCTGCACTTGTCCACGGCGCGCAGCGTCGAACTCGTGCGCGCCGCCAAAGCCGACGGGCTGTCCGTCACCGCCGAGGTGACCCCGCACCACCTCACGCTCACGGACGAGTCGTTGCGTTCTTTCGATCCGGTCTTCAAGGTGAATCCGCCCCTGCGCACGATGGCCGACATCGAAGCGCTGCGCACCGGACTTCGTGACGGCACCATCGACGCGATCGCGACCGATCACGCCCCCCACGCCGATCACCTGAAAGAGCAACCCCTCGACACCGCGCCCCCGGGCATGCTCGGGCTGGAGACCGCCTTCGCCCTCGCGGTGGGAGAACTCGGAATGGATCTGCAGTCCGTGCTCGCCTGTCTCAGTTGGAATCCCGCGCGCATCGCACACCTCCACGAACGGCACGGGCGACCGGTGGCCGTCGGCGAGCCGGCCAACATCGCCGTGGTCGACCCCGGCGCGACCTGGACCGTCGACCGCCACGCGCTGGCCAGCAAGAGTCGCAACACCCCGTACCACGGTCGGTCGGTGACCGGTCGGGTGCGCCACACCGTGCTCGCGGGCCGACCCGTGGTCATCGACGGGGTGGCCCAACGATGAGCGATTCTCATGCAGTCTGTCGTATGATCATGCATTCACCCCGTCGACCCGAAAAGGACCCCTCATGACCGCCACCGCCCCCCGCGAGGCCCTGCTCGTACTGGCCGACGGCAGCGTCTTCGAGGGCGAGGCCATCGGCGCCACGGCCCCGATCTCCTCGGGTGAAGTGGTGTTCAACACCGTTCTCTCGGGATACCAAGAGGTGCTCACCGACCCCAGTTACGCCGGCCAGATCGTCACCTTCACCTACCCCCACATCGGCAACTACGGCACGACCGTCGTCGACGACGAGGCCCGTCGACCGCACTGTCGGGGGGTGATCGTGCGCGACCTGGCGCGTCGTCACAGCAACCACCGCGCCGAACAGGGCCTCGACGCCATGTTGCGCGCGGCCGGAATCTCTGGCATCGCCGGGGTGGACACCCGACGTCTGACCCGGCTCTTGCGCGACACCGGTGCGATGCTGGGCGCATTCGGCACCGCGGCGGAATCCGAGTTGCTCGCCGCGGCCCGCGCCGAGAACGGCACCGACGGCGTCGACCTGGTGGGCAAGGTGACGACCCCCGAGCCGTACGTGTTCGGTGCCGGCCCGTTGCGGGTGGTGGCCTACGACTTCGGCATCAAGACCACGATCCTGCGTTGTCTGTCCGAGATCGCCACGGTCGAGGTGGTTCCGGCGACCACCCCGGCCTCCGAGGTGCTGGCGCGTTCGCCTCAGGGGGTGTTCTTGTCGAACGGCCCGGGCGACCCGCAGGCGGTGGGGTACGCGGTGGACGCCATCGGCGACCTGCTCGGCCGCGTGCCGATCTTCGGCATCTGCCTCGGACACCAGTTGCTCGGTCGCGCTCTCGGGGGTCGAACCTACAAGCTCCCGTTCGGCCATCACGGTGGTAACCACCCCGTGCGCCACGAGGCCTCGGGCCACGTCGAGATCACCAGTCAGAACCACAACTTCTGCATCGACCCCGCGAGTCTCGACGGTCGGGTGAACGTGACCCACGTGAACCTGAACGACGGCACCAACGAGGGCATGGTGGTGCGCGACGCCCCGGCTTTCAGTGTCCAGTACCACCCCGAGGCCGGACCCGGTCCGCACGACAGCCGTTATCTCTTCGACCAGTTCGCCAACCTCATGAAGAACGGGAGCATCTGAGATGCCCAAGCGCACCGATCTCTCCTCGATCCTCATCATCGGTTCGGGTCCGATCGTCATCGGACAGGCCTGCGAGTTCGACTACTCGGGCACACAGGCCTGTCGGGTGCTGAAGGACGAGGGCTATCGCGTGATCCTGGCCAACTCGAACCCGGCGACGATCATGACCGACCCGGACTTCGCCGATCGCACCTACATCGAGCCGCTCACGTGGGAGGTGGTGGCGCGCATCATCGAACGCGAGCGTCCCGATGCGGTGCTTCCCACTCTCGGCGGCCAGACCGGTCTGAACACCGCGATGGCGCTGTTCGAACGTGGTCTCGTCGGGGTGCCGGGCACCCCCGAATTGATCGGCGCCAACGCCGAGGCCATCGCGACGGCGGAGGATCGCGACAAGTTCAAGCAGGCCATGCTCGAGATCGGACTGTCGGTGCCGGCCAGCGGCATCGCCCACACGATGGACGAAGCGCGCGCGGTGGTGGCCACCATCGGTTTGCCGGCGATCATCCGTCCGGCGTACATCCTCGGTGGTCGCGGTACCGGTATCGCGAGCACCCCCGAACAATTCGAGTCGATCGCGGCGAACGGACTGGCGGCCAGCCCGATCAGCGAGATCCTCATCGAGAAGAGCATCGCCGGCTGGAAGGAGTACGAACTCGAGGTCATGCGCGACCGCGCGGACAACTGCGTGATCATCTGCTCGATCGAGAACTTCGATCCCATGGGCGTGCACACCGGCGACTCCATCACCGTGGCCCCGGCACAGACGCTGAGCGACGTCGAGTACCAGCGAATGCGCGACGCGGCGTTCGCGTGCATCCGACGGGTCGGGGTCGAGACCGGCGGATCGAACGTCCAGTTCGCCGTGAATCCGCTCACCGGCGACCAGGTCGTCATCGAGATGAATCCGCGCGTGTCGCGCAGCAGCGCGCTCGCGTCGAAAGCGACCGGATTCCCGATCGCCAAGATCGCCGCGAAACTCGCGGTGGGCTACACCCTCGACGAGATTCCCAACGACATCACCCGGGCCACCCCGGCCAGCTTCGAACCGACGATCGACTACGTGGTGACCAAGATCCCGCGCTGGGCCTTCGAGAAACTGCCCGGTACGAGCGGGGTGCTCGGGACGCAGATGCAGAGCGTCGGCGAGGTGATGGCCATCGGGCGCACGTTCCCCGAGAGCCTGCAGAAGGCCCTGCGTTCGCTCGAACAGGGCCGGCTCGGTCTCGGTTGCGATCCGGCCGAGGCCCAGTTGTCGACCGTCACCGACGACGAACTTCTCGCCCTGGTCGCCGTGGCGACCCCCGACCGCATCTTCCAGATCGGGGAGTTGTTGCGGCGCGGGGTGTCGATCGATCGCATCCACGATGCGTGTCGGGTCGACCGGTGGTTCCTCGACCAGATGTCGATGATCGTCGAGGAACGCC
>JBJTFY010000274.1:0-5857 GCA_046093625.1 Actinomycetota bacterium | reverse complement strand
GTGCGCGCCTGGCGCTTCGGCTCGCCCCTACCGGTCGCTGGTCTCGGCGGTTACGACGAGTTGCTGGCCGCGTACGCCACGGCCACCGGGCACGTCGCCGATCGCGACGCGTTGCGCTGGTGGGAGGTGCTCGGCACCTTGAAGTGGGGGATCATGTGCATGTTGCAGACGAGCGCGCACCTGCTCGGTTTCTCCCGCAGCCACGAACTGGCCGCGATCGGTCGACGGGTGTGCGAGAACGAGTACGACGTGATGCTCGCGCTCCGCGACCGCTGGTCCTCGATCGGAGTGTCATGAGCACGTCACCGCACGACGTTCCCTCGGCCGCTCAATTGGTGGAGTCGGTGCGCGAGTGGCTGCAGAACGACGTTCTGCCCAACACGACGGGACGCATCCAGTTCCATTCGCGGGTGGCGATCAACGTTCTGAGCATGGTCGAACGCGAGTTGGCACTGGGTCCCGCGCAGGCCGACGAACACGCCGGCCGTCTGGCCGCGCTCGGTTTCGGATCCGATGCCGAGTTGGCCGCGGCGATCCGCGCCGGGGAGATCGACGACCGCATCGACGACGTGGTGTCGGCCGTGTGGTCGGCGGTCCTCGACAAGGTGAAGGTGGCCAACCCGTCGTACATCGAGTCGAACGACTGAGTCCGCGCCCGAATTCAGTCGATCTCGGGTGGTCCGGACAGGGACACCTTCACGGGTCGCCCCGCCGCCAACTGCCCACAGGCGGCGGCGATGTCGGTACCGCGATTGCGCCTGACGGTGGCGTTCGCCCCGAGCTCGATCAACTGGTCGGCGAAGGCGTGAACGTGGGCGCGACTCGATCCGCGCACTTCGTAACCGGGTGTGGGGTTGAGCGGACTGAGGTTCACGTGCGCCGGTACCCGGAAACGACGGCACAAGGCGGCCAGTTCGATGGCGTCACTCGGCCGGTCGTTCACCCCGTCGATCATCGCCCACTCGAAACTCAGGCGCCGACCCTTGGCCTCGAGGTACTCGCCGCAGGCCTCCATCAGCACCTTGATGGGGTAGCGGCGGTTGATGGGCACCAAGGCATCGCGCAAGGCGTCGTTGGCCGCGTGCAGGCTGACGGCGAGACTGACGGGCAGCGGTCGCGCGGCGAGTCGTCGGATGCCCGGGACGATGCCCACGGTGGACACGGTGAGTTGACGGGCCGAGATACCCACGTCGTCGTGGATGCGTTCGAGTGACCGCCAGACGGCCTCCTCGTTGGCGAGGGGCTCACCCATTCCCATGTAGACCACGTTGCTGACCCGACGACCCATCGACTTGGCGCGTTGGGCGGCGCGCACGACCTGCTCGACGATCTCGCCGTGGCTGAGATGACGCGTGAAGCCGGCTTGCCCGGTGGCACAGAACCCACACGCCATCGCGCAGCCGGCCTGGGTGCTGACGCACACGGTGGCGCGATCGGGGTACAACATCAGCACCGTCTCGATGCGGCTCCCCCCGTCGAGTTCCCAGAGGAACTTGACGGTGTCGCCACGATCGGCCGAGACCTCCTGCACGAGGCGCAGGGCCCGTGGGAGTCGTTCGTCGACGAGCGCGCGCAGGTCCTTGGGGAGCGCCGTCATGTCGGCGGGATCGGTGAGCTCGGTGTACAGACCGCGCCACACCTGGTCGACGCGGTAACGCGGTTGGCCGTCGAGCAGGCGATCGAGGTCGTCGCGCGAGGCGTCGTAGCGGGTGGTCACGGGGACAGCCTGTCAGACCGGGCGCGGTTCAGAGCGTCTTGGCGAGTTCGGCGTACTCGTGCATGCGTGCTCGCAGGACGTCGAGGCTGGCGGTCCAGAAGTCGACGCTCGTGACGTCGATGCCGAAAGCCGCGCCGAGTTCCTCGGCGGTGTTCATTCCCGCTCGTCCCAGGAGATCGTCGTAGCCGGACCGGAAACGATCGGGGTCCCGGCGGTATTCGGCGAACAACCCGAGTCCGAACAGGAGGCCGTAGGTGTACGGCCAGTTGTAGAAATGGCTGCCGTAGTAGTGCGGTTTGAGCACCCACATGTGCGGGTGGGCGGTCGACTGGTCGAGTCCGTCGCCGTACGAGTCGGCCTGCGCCTGCAGCATGATCTCGTTCAGTTCGTTGACGCCGAGGGTGCGACGTTGGCGGCGCGCGAAGACCTCGGTCTCGAACAACACCCGACTGTGGATGTCGACGACCACCTGATTGGCACCCTGGAGATCGACGTCGAGCAGGGCGAGACGCTCGGCGCCGCCCAATCGAGCGAGTCCGGCTTCCACGACGAGGGTCTCGCAGAAGATGCTCGCCGTCTCGGCGAGGGCCATCGGAACCCGCTTCTGCAGGGGAGTACGACCCGCCAACTGCGTGTTGTGGTACGCGTGACCGAGTTCGTGGGCCGTCGTCTGGGCGGACTCGACCGAGCCGCTCCAGTTCAGCAGCACGAGGGAACGATCGTCCACGAACGGCATGCAAAAGGCCCCACCCACCTTGCCCTCGCGCGGGGGGACATCCATCCACGACTCGGCGACGGCACGATCGACGAGTCCGGCCAACGGGGCGCTGAACGAGCCGAATGCCGTGCGCACGAGATCGAGCGAGTCGCGCCAGGAGATCGAGTTGTCGGCGACCGGAAGCGGCGCCATCAGATCCCACCAGGGAAGGGCACCGTCGTGGCCGTGCAGTCGGGCCTTCGTGCGCATCCAGACCCGGAAATCGGCGAGCGAGTCGACGATGGCGGACTGCATCGCGTCGAAGGTCGCGCGCGACACGCTGTTGGCGAAGAGCGAAGCGTCGAGCGGGGACTTCCAGTCGCGTCGACGGTTGACGATGTTGGCCTCGCCCTTGATGGCGTTCATCGCCGCGGCACAGGCGGTGGACACCTGGGGCCAGGCGACCATCTCGGCGTCGTAACCCGCACGGCGGACCGCGGGATCGGCGTCGGTGGCCAGTCCGCGTACGGCCGGCATGGGCAACCGACGCGCGCCGGTCGGGAGCGCGACCTCGACCGTCAGTTGCGACGTCACGTCGGACTGGAGTCGACCCCAAGACGACGACCCGGTCGTGGACAGTTCGGCGAAGAGGCCCTCGAGCGCCTCGTCCATCTGATGCGCCGCGCGGTCGGCCAGTCGGGCCAGCGGGCCGACGTGCTCGCGAGCCTCGTGACTCACCTCGCACAGGCGGTCGAGTCCGTGATCGCTCACGAAGTCGGCGAGGCGGGCGAGCAGGGGAGTCACCCGCGAATCGGCGACCTCGATCTCCGAGAGCAGCGCCTGAGCCGTCTCGTCACGGGTGTCGGTCGAAACGGTCGCGTACACGTAGGAGCCGAGGATCTCGGAGCGGGCGACGAGGGAGTTGAACTCGCCGATCGCCCGGTCGAGCCGCCGTCCGGTCTCGGCGTCGACGACCGCCGTCGCCGCGTCGGGCAACCCTCTGATGTCGAGTTCGTCGAAGGTCGCCTCGAGGCGCGCGGTGTCGGCCAGCACGAGCTCGAGCGCGTCACGGAACGACCGACTGGTGAGCGATTCGTGGACGTCGACCACGCTCCAGCGCGGCAGCGACTCCTCGTCGATGGTGGTCACGGGTTGCTCCTCGTCGGTGTCGGGGCGATGTCGCCGACGAACGCCCGGTCGGTGCGGTGCACGCGGAAACCGAGGCTGTTGTACAGGCGCATGGCCGAATCGTTGTGGGCGTCGACGTAGAGCATCGCCGTCGTGATGCCGCGTCCGGCGAGCTCGACGAGCCCCGACACGACGAGTGAGCGCCCGAGGCCCCGCCCGGCGACATCGGGATCGACGGCGATGACGTAGATCTCGCCCAGCACCGGTTCGGTGTCGCGGTGGACCTTGGTCCAGCAGAAGCCCGCCATCTTCCCGTCGATCTCGTGAATGACGAATCCCTCGGCGTCGAACCACGGTTGGGCCATTCGCGCGCTGAGGGTGGCGATGTCCCATCCGCCTTGCTCGGGGTGATGGGCGAAGGCGCGGTTGTTGAGATCGAGCCACGCGTCCTCGTCGCGACCTTTCACGAACGAACGCACGGGCACGGCGTGCGCCGCGTCGGCGACCGACAACGGCAGCGACCGGCGCATCTGGTGCAAGGTGCGCCCCGGAGCGAGACCGACGACCGTGGCCACTTCGGCATGGCCGATCGTGGGTTCGAACACCCACCAATGCACGTGTCCGCCGCCGTTGCGCGCGACCTCGTCGATCGCGGCCGACAACAACTCGGGGCCGATGAGGTGCATCTCGTACCGATGGTGGGGGTGGATCACCAGTTCGATGGAGTAGGACTCGTGGCCCTTGCTGATCTGGGCGTAGGCGACCGGATGGTCGTGGCCGTGTTCCCAGGCGACGAGCCCGGCGAAACCCTCCCGTCCGCCGTCGACGAGGTCGAGCCAGAGGTGGTCGGACAGTGGCCGGTGGCCGTCGGCGCGTTCGGCATCGCGAAGCAGGTCGGCGACGACCTGAATGTCGTCGGGTCGCATCTGTCGCTTGATGTCGAGAACCCGCATCGGGTCAGCCTACCCGTGGCTACTCTCGGGTCATGGGGCGTGTCGCGGGCAAGAAGGTCGATCCGAAGGCGCAGACGATCGAGGTCGCGCGCCGCCTCGCGATCGGTTATCCCGAGGTGATCTGCGAACTCGATCATCGCAACGCGTTCGAGTTGCTGTCGGCCACGATCCTGTCGGCGCAGTGCACGGACGCGCGCGTGAACATGGTGACCCCCGCACTGTTCGCCCGTTATCCCGACCCGTGGGCGTTGTCGACGGCCGACGTCGGTGAACTCGAGGGCATCATCCGCTCCACGGGCTTCTACGCCAGCAAAGCGAAGAACCTCATCGGCATGGCGACGGCATTGGTGGCGCGATTCGATGGTGAGGTGCCGAGTGACCTCGACGATCTCGTCACCTTGCCCGGCGTGGGTCGCAAGACCGGCAACGTGGTTCGCAGCGTGGTGTTCGACCTGCCCGGGTTGCCCGTCGACACCCACGTGGGGCGCCTCTCGCGGCGGCTGGGGCTGACCAAGCACGAGGACCCGGTCAAGGTCGAATTGCAGTTGAACGAGTATCTGCCCGGGGCCGAGTGGGGAGCGTTCAGTTTGCGGTTGATCCTGCACGGGCGGCGGGTCTGTGACGCCCGCAAGCCGCGCTGCGAAGTGTGCGACTTCTCCGACATCTGCCCGGCGGCCGGAGTTCCGGTGACCGCTCCGACGACCAAACGACCCGCGACGGCGAAGAAGGCGACGGCGAAGAAGGCGACAGCGAAGAAGGCGACAGCGAAGAAGAAGGCGACAGCGAAGAAGGCTCGACCGACGGCGTGATCAGGAGGCGAACTTGTGCGCCCGCAGGAGGGCCCGCTGGGCGCTCCTCAGGGCCCGTTCAGCCTCGTGGATCGCCGAGATCAAGTCGGCGTGCTGCTCGCCGAGGTCGCCCGTGCGCAACTCGGCCACGCGTTCCTGATACCGAGCCGTGCCTTCGGCCATGACCGAGAGTTCGGCGGCGATCGTGGAGATGTCTTTGTTGCTCACCGCATCACCATACGGGGGCGCGGTCGGCACAAAACCCCCGGAACCGTGACGGGAGGGTTCGGTAGCCTGCGGTGTCGTGACCCGTGTACCCGCGCGCGACGACTTGTCGGCCCTCGAGGGCTACCACTCGCCCCAGGTCACGGTCGACGTGCGCCTCAACACCAACGAGGCCCCGGTCGGGCCTCCCGAGGCGTTCCGGCGGGCATTGGCCGACGAGGTCGCCCGTATCGAGTGGAATCGCTACCCCGATCGTGCCGCCGGACGACTGCGCGCGGCCATCGGCGAGTTGCACGGGGTCGGCGCCGATCAGATCTTCGTGGCCAACGGCAGCAACGAGGTGTTGCAG
>JBJTFY010000273.1:0-3543 GCA_046093625.1 Actinomycetota bacterium | reverse complement strand
GAGATGCCGCACGGTGGATTCAAGAAGTCGGGCTATGGCAAGGACCTCTCGGCCTACGCACTCGACGACTACACGCGCATCAAGCACGTGATGGCCAATCTCGCCTGAGCGTCAGCGCGTTGCACCGAATGCTTCGGCGGTCTCGGTGATGGCTTCGGTGAGTACGCGGCCGATGAACCGCAGTTCGTCCGGTCCGCAAACGAGAGTCGGCGACAACACCAGCACCGGATCAGCGCGGTCGTCGGCGCGACAGATCAGGCCCTTGTCGATGATGCGAGGTGACAGTTGGTCACGTAACAACCAGTCGCACTCGGCGTCATCGAACGACTGCTTCGTGGTCTTGTCCTTGACCAATTCCACGACGCGGAAGTAACCGCAACCGCGCACGTCGCCGACGAACGGCAAGTCGCGCAGCGACTCCATCACCTCGTCGAAGACCCCCTCGTTGCGCAGAACGTGGCCGGGGAGATCCTCGCGCCTCATCAGTTCGATGTTGGCCAGCGCGACCGCGCAGCTCACCGGGTGCCCACCGAAGGTGAGCCCGTGCAGGAACACCGAGCCGTCGCCCTCCACGAAGGGCGCGGCGACGCGGTCGCTCGCGATGAAGCCTCCCAGTGGTGCGTAGCCGCTCGTGACGCCCTTGGCGAAGATGATCATGTCGGGCTGGTAGCCGAAGCGCTCGCAGGCGAAGAAGTGTCCGAGTCGACCGAAGGCGCAGATCACCTCGTCGCTGACCAGCAGGATTCCGTACTTGTCGGCGATCCCGCGCATGCGCGCCCAGTAGCCCTCGGCCGGCACCAAGGCTCCACCGGTGTTCTGCACGGGCTCCATGACGATCATCGCCACGGTCTCGGGCCCCTCGCGCAGGATGGTTCGCTCCACCTCGTCCGCACAGTCGAGCGTGCAGGCCGGTGCCGCGGCACAACTCTGGCAGCGATTACGGTTCGTGTTGGGCACCTTCCCGGCCCACGGCAGCAGGGGTTCGAACGGTTCGCGAATCTCCGGGATACCGGTGATGCTGAGGGCTCCGAGAGTGGTGCCGTGGTAGGCGTAGTCGCGACTGATGACCTTGCGACGCGCGGGCTGGCCGATCGCCGCGAAGTACTGCACCGCCACCTTCCACGCAGACTCGAGGGCCTCGCCGCCTCCGGACGTGAAAAAGACGCGGTTGAGGTCGCCGGGGGCCAACGTCGCGAGTTCGGCGGCCAGTCGGATGGCAGGTTCGTGCCCGAAGCTCCAGAGCGGGACGTAGCCGAGGGTCGTCGATTGTTCCGCGGCGGCCGCGGCCAACTCGGAACGTCCGTGACCGGCGTTGACGGTGAAGAGACCCGACAGTCCGTCGAGATAACGCTTGCCCGAGTGATCGAACACCCACGGGCCCTCGCCCCGAATGATCACCGGCAGACCCTGGCGCTGGACGGCGGCCAGGTCTGTGAAATGGCCCCAGAGGTGACGCTGGGCGAGGGGCACCAGGTGCTCGATATGGGGGCTGGACACGCGAATCCTCCGGACTGGTCACGTCAGGCTACTCGGAACGATTGACGGGTTTCCGACCCCCCGTGTCCTATAGTCGCAGGTGGCGGCAGCCTGATCTGCCGAAACGGACGGGTCGAGGGATCATTCAGTCGGATCGGGGGACATGCCAGGTGAGCGGGCAGCGTGGCGCAGTCGAATTGGAGAACCTCACCAAGCGCTTCGGCACCATGGTGGCGGTCGACTCGGTCAGCCTGAGCGTTCAGCCCGGCGAGTTCCTGTCGTTGCTCGGACCCAGTGGGTGCGGCAAGACGACGACCTTGCGCATGTTGGCCGGTTTCGAGCAGCCCGATGCCGGTCACATCCGGATCAGCGGCAACTACGTGCAAGGTGTGCCGCCATACAAGCGTGACGTCAACACCGTGTTCCAGCACTACGCGCTGTTCCCACACATGACCGTCAGCGAGAACGTCGCCTACGGGTTGCGCCAGCAAGGGGTGCCCAAGGCCGAGGCCCGGGTCCGGGTGGCCGAGGCCCTCGACATGGTGCAAATGACGAAACTCGCCGACCGCAAGCCGCGCCAGATGTCGGGCGGTCAGCAGCAGCGGGTCGCCGTGGCGCGGGCCCTCGTCAATCGGCCGAGCGTGCTCCTGCTCGACGAACCCCTCGGCGCTCTCGACCGCAAGTTGCGCGAGGAGATGCAGATCGAACTCAAGTTGTTGCAGAGCCGCCTCGGAATCACCTTCATCTTCGTGACGCACGACCAAGAGGAGGCGATGAGCATGAGCAACCGCATCGCCATCATGTTGGACGGGCACATCGAGCAGTTGGGCGAGCCCGAGACCGTGTACGAGCACCCGGCCTCGGCCTTCGTGGCCGGTTTCATCGGGCGCAACAACTTCTGGCAGGGAGTCGCGACCGAGCACGGTAGCCGGGCCGACGACGGCACCGTGTTCGTGGCCAGCCGCCCCGAGGAGGACGTGCCGAAAGACGAGCCGGCCTTGTCGGCGGTGCGACCCGAGTGCATCAACCTGAGTGCCGAGCGCCCCACATCGGACGCCAACATGACCAAGGGAGTGGTGGCGGGCGTGTCGCATTTCGGCGACGTGTTGCAGTACGTGGTCACCTCCGGCGAGCGCGACATCTTGGTGCTCGTCCCGCGCGCCAACGCCAACCGTTTCCATTCCGGTGACGAGGTGTACTGCACGTGGTCGGCCGACGACGTGTACCTGTTCTCGGCCCGTCAGGCCGACATCGTGATGGCCGACTCACTCTCGGCCGATGCCGACGAGTGATCCACGGACAACCCGACAACCAAGCAAGGAGACAACCATGACCACCAACGACAAGATCCCGCAGCTGCGCATGCTGGCCCCGGAGAGCTTCCGCACGAAGCTCACCCGGCGCGCCATCTTCCAGATGGGTACCGCGGCCGCCGGCTTGGCCATCGTGGCCGCCGCCTGTGGGGGTGACGACGGCGGTTCCGGAGGCGGGACCGACACCTCGGAGGGACCGGGTTCGACCGACGCTCCCGGGGGCACCTTGGCCTCGGGGGACTGGAGTCGGGTGATCAACGCCTCCTCGGGCACGCTCGCCATGTACACCTGGGGCGATTACAACGACCCCTTGCTGGTGGGTGAGCAAGCCGAGGGTGCCATCGGCGTGTCCATGAAGGTGGACTACTTCAACAGCAACGAGGACCTCATCACCAAGTTGGCGACCTCGGGCGGTAGCAGTGGGTTCGACATCGTCGTGCCGACCGGCCCCTACATCCCGCAGATGATCGAGAAGGGCCTCATCCAGAAGTTCGACAAGTCGCTCATCCCGAACATCGTGAACGTCGACCCGAATTATCTCGCACAGGAATGGGACCCCGACAACGAATACTCGGTGTGCAAGAACTGGGGCACCACCGGGTTCTTCTGGGACAGCACCGTGGTCACCCGTGATCTGGTGACGTGGGCCGATTTCTTCGACGCCTGCATGAACGAAGCCAGTGGCAACTGTTCGGTGCTCGACACCGGCCCCAACATGTGGGGCGCGTGGTGCTGGGCGAACGGCAAGGACTGG
>JBJTFY010000272.1:0-13570 GCA_046093625.1 Actinomycetota bacterium | reverse complement strand
CTCGAGCGCGAACTCGAGTGGGTGCGCATGTCGCCCAAGGCCCGCCAGGCCAAGGGTAAGGCGCGCCTGTCGGCGTACGAGAAGCTGCAGGCCGAGGCCGAGGCCGCTGATCGCGGACCGTCGAAGCTCGAGATCATGATCCCCGCCGGAAAGCGACTCGGGGACACCGTCATCGAGGTCGCGGGTCTGAGCAAATCATTCGGAGATCGCCTCTTGATCGAGGACCTCTCCTTCTCGCTGCCCCCCGCGGGCATCGTCGGAATCATCGGGCCGAACGGCGCCGGCAAGACGACACTTTTCAAGATGCTCACCGGGCAGGAGTCGGTCGACGCCGGCACCGTGAAGGTGGGCGACACCGTGGAGTTGGCCTACGTCGACCAGAGTCGCGACTCGTTGAACCCCGACGCCACGGTGTACGAGGAGATCACCGGCAACATCGAACACATGAAGGTGGGCAACCGCGAGATCAACGGTCGCGCCTACGTCGCCTCGTTCAACTTCAAGGGAAGCGACCAGCAGAAGCGGGTCGGCGATCTGTCCGGTGGTGAGCGCAACCGGGTCCACCTGGCCAAACTGCTCAAGACCGGCGGCAACGTTCTGCTGCTCGACGAGCCCACGAACGACCTCGACGTCGACACGCTGCGCGCCCTCGAGGACGCCCTGGAGGCCTTCCCCGGATGCGCCGTGGTCATCAGCCACGACCGGTGGTTCCTCGACCGCATCGCCACCCACGTGTTGGCGTTCGAGGGCGACAGCCAGGTTCGTTGGTTCGAGGGCAACTTCAGCGAGTACGAAGCCTGGCGCAAGAAGGAGATCGGGTCGGCCGCCGATCAACCACATCGCATCAAGTACAAGCCGTTGGCTCGCTGATGTCGACGTCGGTTCGCGCCATACGTGTCGCCTGTGCGGTGGCCTTCGTCGGTTGCATCGCCGGGCTGATCGTGTCGTCGATCGCGGGCAACAACGAGGGGTGGGTCCTGACCATCGGCATGGGTGGCGCCTCGGCGGCGGTGATCCTGATCGTGATCTCGCTCGTCACCACCGAACGACGCCTGCCCGAGTTCGTCGAGGCCGACGCCGAAGCCATCGAGAATCGAGTGGCTGCCCTCGTCGCGGCCGGGGCCGACGAGGCCGAGGTGCGCGAACTCGTGCGCGCCTCGATCAGGTTGGGTCGCGGTCAGTGACGACCCACGAGTCCGATCAGGAACTCGCCACGCGACTCGCGGTCGACGCCGGTCGCATGCTCGTCGAGTTGCGCGACGAACTGGTGGCCGAGGGAATCCACTACTGGGACCTCAAGGACGAAGGTGACGTCGCCGGCCATCGCTTCCTGGTGTCGGCACTCGCCGCGGCCCGACCCGACGACGTGATCCTGTCGGAGGAGGCCGCCGACAACCGCCGTCGCCTGCAGGCCGACCGGGTCTGGATTATCGATCCCATCGACGGCACCAACGAATTCGCCGAGCCCCCACGGTTCGATTGGGCGATCCACGTCGCGTTGTGGGAACGCGGAACCCTGACGGCCGCCGCCGTGAGCATGCCCTCGCTCGAGATGGTCTTCAGCACCGATCCCGCCCCGGTGGTGCCCGTGGTCGAACGCGAGCGACCCATCCTCGTCACCTCGCGTTCGCGCAACAGCTATTCCGCGGTGCGGGTGGCCAACGAACTGCGCTGCGACGTGGGTCGACTCGGCTCGGCGGGCGCCAAAGCCATGGCCGTCGTGATGGGTGAGGCCGACATCTACGTTCACGACGGCGGGATGTACCAGTGGGACTCGGCGGCGCCGGCCGCGGTGGCGATGGCGGCCGGACTGCACGTCAGCCGCATCGACGGCAGCCCGCTCGTGTACAACCAGGAGTCGCTCTGGCTCCCGGACCTGGTGGTCTGTCGACCCGAATTCGCCGGTGCGGTGCTGGCCGCGGTCGACTACTGACGGTTCCTCCCGCCCCGCACGTTCTCGCGCGGACGGGTAGGGTTCGACCATGCAGCGACACCTCGGATTGGCGATCGCCGGACTGGCTTCACTCGGGGCCGGCATCATTCACGGCGGCGCGATCGGCCTCCACGCCGAGCACCCCCAACTGGCCCGCATCTTCATCGTGATGACCCTCCTGCAGGTCGGGTGGGGTTTGCTCATGTTGCTCGCTCCCCGGACCGCGGCGATTCCCGCCGGTGCTCTCATCAACGGCGCCGCCGTCGGAGGTTGGCTTCTCACCCGCGTCTCGGGCATCTCGTGGATCGACGGTCTCGAAGTGCGCGAGAGCCCGCAATGGGCCGACACCATCTGCGCGGGCCTCGGCGTCGTCGCCGCCGCGGCCGCGGTGGGCGCGCTCTTGGTCGGTCGACGTTCGTTGCCGGCCCCGCGGCTCGCGTACCCCGCCTTGGCCTGCGCCGCACTCGTCGCTCCGGCCATGTGGACCGGCAGCACCCACGTCCACTCGCACTCGACTATCGACGCCAGCGGTGCCGTGATCGACGAATCGCAACCGCACGACCACTCGTCGGCGGTCGCCGTCGTCAACGTCGACGGCTCGGTCACCGAAACCACCGTGCACGCTCACTCCACCGACTGGCCGCGGGCCTTCGATCCCGCCGTCGGCATCGACATCTCGGGCGTCGAGGGCGTGAGCTCCGATCAGGAGGCGCGGGCGCGCAAGTTGATCGAGGACACCCTCGAGATCCTCCCCCGCTGGGCGAACTACGACGACGCCGTCGCCCAGGGTTGGATCTCCATTCACGACGAGGTGACCGGTTTCGAACACCTCATCAATCGTGGATTGATCTTCGACGGCAAGTTCCTCGACCCCAACGCACCCGAGTCCTTGGTCTACAAGGCCGAGGGCGCCAAGCGAACGCTGGTGTCGGCGATGTTCATGGCCAACTTTGGCGTGGCCATCGACGACCCCTCTCTCACCGACTTCGCCGGCCCCTTGATGCAGTGGCACGTCCACGACAACCTCTGCTTCCGCAACAACGCGCAAGGCCAATCGGTCGTGGCCGGTGTGCTGAACGCCAACGGACAGTGCCCGCCGGGCTCGGCGCTCGGAGGCGTCGGCTTGGCGATGGTCCACGTGTGGATCACCGCGCATCCCTGCGGTCCCTTCGCCGCGCTCGAGGGCGAAGGAGCCGGCCGGGCCGACGTGAGCGACGCCGAGCGCAAGGACATGTGTCAGCACGATCACGCCACCATGTCGTCGGGAGGTGCCGGCGGCACCAACACGACGGCGGCCACGGCGACCACTCCGGCCCCCACCACCACCGCCCCCAGTTACAAGGACAACGGATCGCCCCGCATCTCGCTGGCCGGATTCCCGGGAGTGTCGGCCGCCCAGCAGGCTCGTGCCGAGGAACTCGTGTACCAGACGCGCACCGTGTTGCCGAAGTTCGCCACCACCGACATCGCCATCGCGAACGGTTACAGCAGCATTCAGGACTCCTCCACCGGCGTGGAGCACTACGTCAACTGGTCGTACATCAATGACGAGTACGAGTTGAACCCCGACTACCCCGAGAGTCTGGTGTTCCAGGTCGGACCCAACGGACAACGAACGTTGGTGTCGGCCATGTACATGTTGGGTGACGCGTACTCCTTGGAGACGGTGCCCGACATCGGTGGCTCACTCACGCAGTGGCACATCCACAACAACCTCTGTTACAGCCAGGACCCGTTCGTGAACGGCTCGACGCGCGTCGTCGGCGTCACGTCCGAGAACGGACCCTGCAGTTTCGGAATCAAGTTGAATCCGAACCCGATGATCCACGTCTGGATCAAACCTCACCCATGCGGCCCGTTCGCGGCGCTGGAGGGAGTCGGTGCCGGTCAGATCAAGCCGGGCGAACAACGGCTGTGCGACCAGGTGCACTCGCACGGCTGATACGCCGTGACACGACGACGGCCCAGACGAGCGTGATCCCGCTCACCGACAGAACGACGATCGGCATGACCGACGAACCCGTCGACTCGATGAGCGGACCGATTCCCGTGGGAACGACGAGGGCTCCGATGGCGGCGGCCCCCACGATCCACGAGGTGGCTCGGGCCGTCAACGATGTCCGTTCGTCGACCATGGCGATCATGGTCGGGTACTGCGGCCCGGCCCCCAGTCCGTAGAGGAACGCCCCGACCCAGATCGACCACTCCGCACCATCGGCGATCACCATCGGCACCAAGGCGAGCACCGAGAACGCGCACGAACCGAACACGATCGTCCGCGGACTCGTGACGCGACTGGTCGGAATGGCCAACAGGCGCCCCAGCGAGAACGCTCCCCAGAAGAGCGCGGTCACGATGGCCGGTGTCGATCCGCTCAGGCCACCATCCTCTGAGTAGGTGAAGATCCAGCCGGCGAATCCCATCTCGGCGCCCACGTACAGCAGGAAGAAGACGGCCACCACGAGGGTCGAGGAAGTATCGAGCGGCGGTCGGGTCGCGTGATCATCGACCGTCGGCGGGTCCGGTGGGTCGTGTCGCCGCAGCAACGTCGCGCTGACACCGCCGAGCACCACCACGAAGGCCACGACCAACCACAGGTCGTCGACGTACGCCAACGACCGGTCGACCGCGAGCGGTGCCATCAGCGCACCGACACCGAACGAGAGGTGCAACGCGTTCAACGCGGGTCCCGACGAACCGAGGCGCGACCAGACGACCATGGTGTTCATTCCGGCGTCGGCCAATCCGGGGGTGGCGCCGATGACGCCCGCCCCCGTCGCCGCCACCGCGAACGACGATGCCGCGGCCAGCAGACCCACACCGAGCACGAACCCCACGAGTCCGGCGAGCAACGTGGGATGTCCGCCGACGCGCACGATCGACCGCCCGCCCACGATGGCACCGGCGAAGTTGCCCACGGCACTGCCGGCGAAGAGCACGCCGATCATCCCCGGTCCGACCCCGAGATGATCCTCCAGATACGACGCCGACGGCCCGAGAACCGACAGCGTCACACCCAACACGAGGGCGACCGAGAGGTAGTGATGGACCGGTTTCAGGGCAGGCTCACGACGGTGACGGTGCCCGAGGCGCCGTCGACGGTGACCGTCGCACCGTCGGGAATGCGCTGGGTCGCGTCGGTGACGCTCACCACGCAGGGCATTCCGAGTTCGCGACTGACGATGATCGCATGACTCACGACGGCACCGACGTTCACCACCACCGCGCCGGCGGGCACGAAGAGCGGCGTCCTCGCCGGGTCGGTGAACGGGGCGATGAGCACCTCACCGGGTTCGAGGGCGAGCGGATCGGCCGGATCGAGGATGACCCGCGCTTTGCCCGTGTACGTACCCGGGGCACCGGGCATGCCGGAGAGCACCTCGCCGGCCGTGACGACGGTGGCCTGCGACTGTCCCTTGCGTGGCCACTCGACGAGGGGCGGCACGACGGCGTTGATGATGAACGGCGGATCGAGTTCGAACAACTCGAGATACTGCCGCTCGCGCTGGGCCAGACGGGCGCGGAACTCGTCCGGCTGTGCCACGAAGGCGTCGAGCTCGTCGGCCAACAACATGCACACCTGCGACATGGTGTACCCGGTGCGCGCGGCCAACGCCTGGGCGGCCATGCGCACCTCGTGCACCACCTTGATGATGTTGGTCTTGGCCCGCTCGCGTCCCGCCAGGTACAGATGGGCCGAACGCAATCCGAGATCGAACTGGGCGAGCACGTCGGGCTGACCGGCAAGAGCCTCGCGAACGCGTGTCTCGGCGGCCTCGCGCAACGCGGTGTTCTTGCCGTCGCGACCGATCGGGTTCTCCGAGTCGGGCGCTCCCCTCATGGCGTCGATGAGCACGGTCGCCAACTCGGGCTTGGTCTCCCAAGTGTCGGAACGGATGTCCCATTCGTTCGGCCCCCGGCTGCCGAACTCGCGCACGAAGGCGGCGAACTTCGTCCGGTACTCGGGCGATTCGGCCGGCAACCGCGACAGTTCCCACATCGCGCGACTCGGCGCGGCCGAGTCGACGTCGCCGATGCTCGTCATGAGGGTCAGCACCAACGAGGGATCACCGAGAGCGGCGGCGATCGCGCCCCACGCACCGAGGCCGATGGAGGTTCCCGCGGTGACGTCGAGATGGTGTTCGAACATCCGCCGCAGGAGCGGCGTGAAGGAGCGCATCCGGGCGACCAAGGCCGCTTCGTCGAGGCTCGCCAGATCGGGTCGCGCGTCGCGTACACCGTTGGCATCGGCGCGATCGGCGATCAGGTGGGGCAACTCCGCGGCCGTCATCGCCCTCATCATCCACTCGCCCAACTTGGCGGTGTTCGACGGACTGTCGTGCCACGGTTCGGCGACGTAGGGGGGCACGTCGGGGTGGGCGCCGAAGTACGTGGCGTCGATCATCTCGGGCGACAGACCCGGTCCCCGGGCGCCGAACAGACGGGCCGTGGATCCGTTGAGGTAGAGGTAACCGCCGAAGTGTCCGATCACTTCGGGTCGCGTGGGATGCAACTCGTGGTCGTCCATCGTGCCCGCACTGAGTTGGCTGTCCCGCCATCCCATGTTGACGCCGGGCTCCCAAACGACCGTCCAGCAGAGGGGACTGCACGGATCGGGCAGCACTTCGCCGGCGTTGGCCCTCGTGTACACGGGCAACCGTGCGCTCGGCTCCCAATCGGTGATCCATCGGTCGGCGACCATCGCGTCCCCCTCCTGCTCGCCCTCGGACCTTACTCCGCGGCCCGACGGCGGTCCGAGGGCGAGTTCCGTCACAGGCCACGAAATGAAAACCGGCCGACATCGGGGCAGACTCGACCCGTGACCTCCTCCGAACCCGCCGATCGTCAGTGGGGCGCGTTCACCGAGAACGCCCCTTGGGTGCTCGACCGCGCGCGCATCGACTGGATCGGACTCGTCGACGAGTTGCGGGAGTCGGCGCGCGCCGAGGTGCCGAGTTTGACGACGCCCCGTCGACTACCCCCCGGCGCGCGGGTCGTCTCGGTGGCCCGACACATCGGTGGTGCCATCGTTCCGTGGTACGCGCGCAAACGTCGCGGGGCCCATGCCGATCCCTCCGACAGCCGCGCCGACGTGTCGCGCCGACTCCGTCGGGCCGTCGAGACCCTCGGACCGACGTACATCAAGTTGGGTCAGATCATCTCCAGTGGCGAGGGGCTCTTCCCCGCGGAGTTGGTGGAGCAGTTCAAGTTGTGTCGCGACCAGGTGCCGGCCGAACCCTTTGCGACGGTTCGCACGACGGTCGAGCACGATCTCGGTGCGCGGCTCGAGGACGTCTTCGAATGGTTCGACGAGAAGGCCCTCGCGGCCGCGTCGATCGCCCAGGTCCACGCCGCCCGGTTGCGCACCGGCGAGGACGTCGTGGTCAAGGTTCAGCGCCCGAACGTCGCCTCCCTCGTGCGCAAGGACCTCACGGTCATGGCGTGGGTCGCCCCGCACCTCGTCGGACGCATCCCCATCGCCGCGCTCGCCAACCCCCCGGCGCTCGTCGAGTTGTTCGCCGAGACCATCGTCGAGGAACTCGACTTCCGACTCGAAGCCGCCAACATGCTCGACGTGGCCGCCGTGTTGCGCGACCTGCAACAGGACGGTTACGTCATTCCCCGACCCCACCCGTCGCTCGTGACCCGACGGGTGCTGGTGATGGAGCGCGTCTCGGGGTTCAACTTCGACGACGTGGCGGGGATGAAAGACGCCGGCATCGACACCGAGGGTGTCATCCGAACCGGGATGATCGCGTTCATGGAGGGCGCGATGATCCACGGCATCTTCCACGGCGACCTGCACGGCGGCAACCTTTTCGTCCTCCCCGACGGCCGCACCGCGCTGCTCGATTTCGGGATCGTCGCGCGACTCAGCAACGAGCGCCGCCTGGCGTTCCTGCGGTTGATGCTGAGTGCCACCACCAACGACGTGACGGGGCAGATGGCCGCTCTGCGCGACCTCGGGGCTCTCCCCCGCGACACCGACCTGGCCGCGGTGATCAGCGACCTGCGCCTCGACCAGCCCACCATCGACCCCACCACCCTCACCGGAGAGCAGATGGTGGCCGAGGTGCAACGCGTGGTGAAGGCGCTGCTCGGCTACGGCGCACGACTGCCGAAGGAGCTGATGCTCTACGTGAAGAACATGGTCTTCCTCGACGGCGCCATCTCCCGCTTGGCCCCCGATCTCGACATCCTCGCCGAGGTGGCGGCCATCTCGATGACGTTCGCGCAACGACACGGCGAACGACTCGGTCGCGAACTCGGCGTCGATCCCAACGCCGTTCAATTCGACATGTCGAGCGTGAAAGCGAGCCTGGGCCTGGAGGCCGACGTCGACCGCATGACGTACAAGGATCTTCAGGCGCGGCGCGATCTCATTCAGAAACGCATGCGCGAGCACGTCGGTCGCTGACCGCGCGTCCTGCGAATAATCTCGGAACATGCGCCTCGTCGTCGCCCGCTGCAGCGTGAGGTACGAGGGTCGCCTGGAGGCCCATCTTCCCGAGGCCGTGCGTCTGATCATGGTGAAAGCCGATGGCTGCGTGGCGATACACAGCGACGGTGGCGCGTACAAACCGTTGAACTGGATGAACGCTCCGAACTCGATCGAAGAAACCGAGGGGCGCTGGGTGGTGACGAACCCCAAGGGCGAGGTGCTGACGATCGACTTCCACGAGGTCCTGGTCGAGACCAGCCACGAGTTCGGCGAGGACCCCGGGTTGCAGAAGGACGGCGTGGAGGCCCACCTGCAGGAACTGCTCGCCGCCCTTCCCGACGCGGTCGAACCGGGCCTCACCCTCGTGCGCCGCGAGTGGCCCACGGCCATCGGGCCGGTGGACCTCATGTGCATCGATCCGCGGGGAAACTACGTGGCGGTCGAGATCAAACGTCGGGGGGAAATCGACGGGGTCGAGCAACTCGCGCGCTACCTCGAGGTTTTGCGCGCCGATGCGAACCTCGTGGGTTTGCGCGGCATCTTCGCGGCCCAGAGCATCAAGCCCCAGGCCAAGGTGATCGCCGAACAGCGGGCGATCACCTGCGTCGAAGTCGACTACGACGAACTACGGGGACGGCGCCCCGACGACCTTCGTCTGTTCTGACTCAGGAGTGTCGTACGAGACCCTGGTCGATGACCACCCGGTCGCCGACCGAGGTGGTGAACACGGCCTCACCCGAACTCGTCTTCCAGATGCGCACGGTCAACTCGTCACCCGGCAGCACCGGCGACGAGAAACGGCCCTCGATGTGGTGGAAGCGCGTGACGTCGTTGTCGCACAGCGCCTTCAACAACATGCGGCCGGTGAACCCGTAGGTGCACAGACCGTGCAGGATCGGCCGGTCGAACCCACCGAGCGCCGCGAACGACGGATCGGTGTGGAGGGGGTTCCGGTCGCCGGAGAGTCGATAGACGAAAGCCTGGTCGGGCGACGTCGTGAGCGACGCCACGTGATCGGGTTCGCGCGCCGGCGGCTCGTTCTGCGGCCCCGACGGACCACGGTCGCCGCCCCAGCCACCCTCGCCGCGAATGAACACCGAGGACCGCGTGGTGAAGAGCGGCTCACCGGCCGCCGACTTCACTTCGGCCTCGGTCACCACGACCGCCGCCTTGCCCTTGTCGTGCATCGCGACGACCTTGTCCTGCACCGTCGCCTCGGCTTCGACCGGGATCGGTCGGTGCAAGGTGATCGCCTGTGATCCGTGAACGAGCATCGCCCAGTTGAACGATCCGATCGACGCCATCGCCGACCGACCGGCCGACGTGGTACCCGAGCCGGCGACCACGGCGAAGGTGGGGAACACCACCTGAGCCAGGTCCTTGGTGTTCTCGGTGGTGAACGCGAGATCGTCACCGCCCGCGCCGATTCCCACGGCGTAGAGCAAGGCGTCCTTCGACGTCCACGACATCGTGCGCACGTCGCCGACTGTTCCGACTGCTTCGGGGTTCAAGGGCATGTCTGTTCTCCTCCGTGTGATTCTTCGGTTCAGGACCGAGGTTGGGGCCACCCACCGGGCGTGCCGTCCATCCCCGAGTTCTTTCGGGCTGCCTTCAGCAAATCGGCCACGATCGGACCCAACTGGGTCGGGTCGTCGACCGGCGCGTGCTTGGGACCGCGCACCCAGCCTTCGGCCACGGCCAGAACGTCACCACTGGCCTCGAACACCCGGCCGGTCACGCCAGCGGCCTCGTCGGACGCGAGCCACGTGACGATCGGGGCGATCCAACGCGGCGAGCGCTTTTCACGGTCCTCGTCGGTCTCGGGCGCCGGGCCGAGGCCCTCGGTCATGCGGGTGAGGGCCACCGGCGCGACCGCGTTGACGGTGACGTTGTACCGCGCCATCTCGAGCGCCGCGATGTTCGTGAAGGCGGCGATGCCGGCCTTGGCCGCGCCGTAGTTGGTCTGTCCGACGTTGCCGTAGATGCCCGACACCGACGTGGTGTTGATGATGCGACCCGACACGGGCTTGCCGGCCTTGCTCTGCTCGCGCCAGTAGGCGCAGGCGTGACGGGTCGGGGCGAAGGTTCCCTTCAGGTGCACGTTCACCACCGCGTCCCACTCGGCCTCGGTCAACGAGAACAACATGCGATCACTCAGGATGCCCGCGTTGTTCACGACGATGTGAAGGTCGCCGAAGGTCTCGATCGCGGTGGTGATCATGCGGAAAGCGCCCTCGTAGTCGCTCACGCTGTCACCGTTGGCGACCGCTTCGCCGCCCATCGCCTTGATCTCCTCGACCACCTGCTGCGCGGGCGACAAGTCCCCACCGCTGCCGTCGACGTTGCCACCGAGATCGTTCACGACGACCTTGGCGCCTTGGGACGCCAAGCTCAAAGCGTGTTCGCGGCCGATACCTCGACCCGCACCGGTCACGATCGCGACGCGTCCTTCACAGAGTCGGGCCATTGTTGTCTCCTCGTCGAATGGGGCCGTGTGCCCGGGGGCGGAGGTGATGTGACTTCCGCTGGGACGATCATAGGAAACCCCATCCGGTGGCACACCAGCCGACCGACACTCGTAGCCTTGCCCCGTGGCGTCGGAGCGTTGTGACCTGCTGGTGATCGGGGCCGGTCCGGCCGGTACGAGCGCCGCGACGGTGGCCGCCCGGGCCGGACTGAACGTGGTCGTGATCGACAAGGCGACCTTTCCCCGCGACAAGTGTTGCGGCGACGGACTGACGACCCTCGCGCTCCGGCAACTCCACGCACTCGGCCTCGACCCCGCGACGGTGCCCTCGTGGCGTGACGTCGACGCGGCGTGGTTGCGTTCGCCCTCGGGTCGCGAGGTGCGCCTGCCGTTGCCGACCGAGGGTCGCTTCGCGGCCGTGACCCCCCGCTTCGAACTCGATGCCGCTCTCGTCGACCTCGCGCGTCGTAGCGGCGCTCGCATCATCGAGAACACCTCCTTCGAATCGATCTCGAACGCCGGCGAGCGGGTCGCGGTGGTGGCCCGTTCGGGCGACGAAACCCTCGAATTCGACGCGTCGTGGGTCGTGGCGGCCGACGGAATGTGGAGTCCGGTGCGCAAGGCCCTCGGACTGTCGAGCCCCGGGTACATCGGCGAGTGGAACGCGTTCCGACAGTACGCCCGCAACGTCACCGGACCGGCCAAGGATCGCCTGATCGTGTGGTTCGACGAGGACCTGCTCCCCGGTTACGCCTGGAGCTTCCCCCTGCCCGACGGGCGCGCGAACATCGGCTTCGGAGTGTTGCGCGACGGCGAACGCCGCGGACGCGACGTGAAGGAACTGTGGTTCGACCTCCTGCGTCGCCCCCACATCGTGTCCGCACTCGGAGACGGATTCGAACTCGAGGGTCGGCACACCGCGTGGCCCATCCCGGCGCGCTTCGACGAGGCGATCACCGGTTCGGGTCGCGTGCTGTTCGTCGGTGACGCCGCCATGGCGACCGACGCGCTCACCGGTGAGGGCATCGGTCAGGCGTTGCTCACCGGGGTCGAGGCCGCCAAGGCGGTGTTGACCGGAGGCGACGCACCGAGCGTGCGTCGCACCTATTCACGCGCGGTGCGTCATCACCTGTTGGCCGACCACCGCATGTCCGTGCGGCTCTCGAAGGTGCTGGCCCGCCCCAAGGGCGCGCGGGGAGCCATCGCCCTGCTCGCGAGGTCCGGCTCGTGGGGCCGACGAAACTTCGCTCGTTGGATGTTCGAGGACGAGCCGCGCGCCATCGCCGTCACACCGGGCCGCTGGCACCGTCGACTCTTCCGTCAACACGGCGCCTACTGAGTCGGTTGCCCCGTCCCACGACTACCGTGGCGACATGCGCACCCGTCTGACCGAATTGCTCGACATCGAACACCCGGTGATGCTCGCCGGCATGGGCGGCGTCTCGTACTCGCAACTGGTGGCTGCGGTGAGCGAGGCCGGCGGCATAGGCACCTTCGGTGCGGCGCCGATGCGACCGGGTCAACTCGACGAGGAGATCGCCGCCGTCCATCGTCTGACCTCCAAGCCGTTCGGTGTCGATCTCCTGGCGGCCATTCCGGGTCAGTTGGAGAAGGACGTCGACAGCATCATCGCCGGTGGCGCGCGTATCTTCGTCGCCGGCCTCGGGGTGCCGCGCGAGATCAGCGACGTTCTGCACGCCAACAACATCCTCGTCGGATCGATGTGCGGCAAGGTGCGCCACGCCGAGGCCGCGTTGGCCAGCGGCTGTGACTTCGTCGTGGCCCAGGGCACCGAGGGAGGTGGACACACCGGCACCGTGGCGACGATGGCACTCGTGCCCCAGGTGGTCGATGCGGTCGGGGCCAAGATCCCGGTAGTGGCCGCCGGCGGGTTGTTCGACGGTCGCGGGCTCGCGGCCTCGCTCGCCCTCGGGGCCGACGGTGTCTGGATGGGGACCCGGTTCATCGCCACCCCCGAAGCCCACGCTCCCAACGCCTACAAGCAGACGCTCCTCGAACTCCCGGAGGACGGAACCGTGGTGTCGCGCGCGTACACCGGCAAGACCTGTCGCGTCGTGCGCACCGACTGGACCCAACACTTCGAGGAGCATCCCGAGGAGTTGAAGCGATTCCCCGAGCAGGTCGGGGTGTCGGTCGGGGCGGGCGCCAACCACATGGGCGCTCCTCCGGAGGTGGAGGTCGACCCCAAACGCGAATTCATGCCCGCGGGTCAAGGTGTCGGAGCGGTGCGCGAACTCGTGCCCGCCGGCGATCTGGTGCGCCAGATCGTGCGTGAGGCCGAACAAGTCATCGCCGCGATGGCTCGATTCGCCCGCTGAACGGACGGCGTTCGTGTTGACGATGTTGCGGTCGAACGCCGACATGCGGCGGATGTTCCTGGCGCAAGTCGTCTCGTACATGGGTGACTGGTTCTCTTTCGTCGCACTCGTCGGCCTCATCAAGGATCTGACCGACTCGAACTTCCTCGTGTCGATGGTGATGGTGTCGTTCTCCTTGCCGTCGTTCTTCGCCTCGCCGATCGCCGGCCCCATCGCGGACCGATTCGATCGACGCCGCATCCTCGTGGTGGTGTCGGGTTTCCAAGCACTGGCGGCGCTGGGACTCCTCTTGGTGGGAGCCGACACGGTGTGGTTGGCCTTCGTCTTCCAGAGCACGGTGTCGGCTCTGGCCGCCGTCATCGGACCCGCGTCGCAGGCGGCCATTCCGA